>JALYMR010000134.1 GCA_030773615.1 Actinomycetota bacterium | reverse complement strand
ACCCTCGACGAGCGGCGAGGGCCGTCACCGACGCCGACCGGGACCTAGGAGGCCGAGGCCAGCGCGGGCTCCGCCGACCGCGCCTGGTCGAACGCGGCGAGCACGCGGTCCGCGATCTCCCTGCGCGCGACGTAGCCCATGAGGCCGATGCGCCACATGGCCGGCGCCTGCGGACCGAGGCCGCCGCCGACCTCGATGTTGTGCTCGTACAGGAGGCGGTTCTGGACCGCCTTGCCGTCGACGCCCTCGGGCACGCGCACGGCCGTGAGCTGGGCGAGCTGGTGCTCGGGGTCGGCGAGCAGCTCGAGCCCGCGGTCCTTCACCTCGCGCTGCAGGTACGCGCCGGCCTCCGCGTGCCGCGCCCAGCGCTGCTCGAGGCCCTCGTCCAGGATGATCCGCAGCGCCTCGTAGAGCGCGTAGATGTGCAGGATCGGCGCCGTGTGGTGGTAGACCACCGGCCGCTTGTTCCAGTAGTCCTGGAGCAGGTCGAAGTCGAAGGAGAACGAGGCGGGGTGCTTGCGGGCCCGGAAGCGGTCGAGCGCGCGCTGCGAGACCGCGATGGGGGACATGCCGGGCGGCACGCCCAGGGCCTTCTGCGTGCAGGAGTACGCGTAGTCGATGCCCCAGCCGTCGAAGTCCACCTCCTGGGCGCCCAGGGAGGTCACCGCGTCGATCATGAGCAGCGTGTCGCGGCCGCGCATGGCCTCGGCGAGCTCCTTGACCGGATGACCGACCCCGGTCGAGGTCTCCGCGTGGACGACGGCGAGCATGCGCGCGTCCGGGTGCTGGTCGAGCGCGGCGAGCAGCGCCTCGTTCGAGACCCCCTCGCCCCAGTCCGCGCGAACCTCGACGACGTTGTCGGTGTAGCGGCGGGCCATGTCCATGATGCGGAAGCCGAAGTAGCCGCTGCCGCCGACGATGACCGTGTCGCCCGGCTCGAGCAGGTTGGAGAGGCCGGCCTCCATGCCCGAGGTGCCCGTGGCCTGCAGGGGCAGGCACACCGCCGCGTCCTTGGCCTTGTAGACCGTGCGCAGGCGCTGCTCGAGGTCGAGCAGGATGTCGTGGACGTCGGGGTCGAGGTGGCTGAGCATCGGCTTCTGCATAGCCGCGATCGCAGCCGGCTCGGGATCGACCGGGCCGGGGCCGCAGAGCAGGCGAGCAGGCGGGTCGAGGGGAGCGAGATCTGATGGCGTCATGACGGCCCAGCCTTGCCCATTTCGCCGCCGGGCGCAACCTCGGAGGCGCCCAGGCGCCGGCCCAGCGTCTCCCCGGCGGCCTCGAGCTCGGCGAGCGTCGTCGCCTCGAGGACGTCCTCGAGGCCGAGCGCGCGGGCCTCGTCGAGGCCGATCGCGTTCGAGCCCACGATGGCGTGGCAGGGCACGCCCGCGGCCCGCGCCCGGCCCGCCGCCTCGCCGGCCGCCTTGCCCTGCAGCGTCGTGACGTCGAGCTGGCCCTCGCCCACCACCACGGCGCGCGCGCCCCGAGCCCGCTCGTCGAAGTCGACCGCCTCGAGCAGGAACGGGGCGCCGGGCTCGAGCGTCGCGTCGAAGGCCGCCCACATCCCGCCCGAAAAGCCGCCCGCCGCCCCGCCCATGGGCATGCCGCGGGGATCGCGGGGCAGCTCGCCGGCGAGGCGATCCAGCCGGGCGGCGAGCTCGCGCACGCCCTCGGGCGTGGCGCCCTTCTGCGGGCCGAAGACCTCCGCCGCCTGCTCCCACGGCGTGCGCACGTCGCAGAGGACGACGAGGCGCGCCCCGCGCGTGCCCCCGGCCTCGCGGATGGCCTCGATGGCGCCGCGACCGCCGTCGACGGTGGCCGAGCCGCCCGCGCCCACGAGGACGACCTCGGCACCCTCGGCGATGGCCGCGACGATGAGCTGGCCCGTGCCGCGCGTCGTCGTGCGCAGCGGGTCGCGCTCCTCGGGGGCGAGCAGGCGCAGGCCGGAGGCCTCGGCGAGCTCGACCACCGCGGTCCCGCCGTCCTCGAGCAGGGCGAAGCCGGCCCGCACGGGCCGCCCGAGCGGGTCGAGGACCTCGAGCCCCCGCGTCTCGCCGCCCATCCGGGTGAGCAGCGCGGCCATCGTGCCGTCCCCGCCGTCGGCCACGGGGCACAGGTCGGGCGGCTCGAGCCCCGCGCGCTCGAGCCCGCGCCCGATCGCGGCGGCGACCTCGGGGGCGGTGAACGTGCCCTTGAACTTGTCCGGGGCGACGAGGACGGGCGGCATATCGGGCATCCTCCCGCAAGTGCCCGCGAAGGAGTACGCCGAGCTCGAGGTGGCCGGACGGACGCTTCGCGTCTCGAACCCCGCGAAGGTCTTCTTCCCCCGTCCCGGGTTCACGAAGCTCGACCTCGTGGAGTACTACCTGGCCTGCGCGGACGCCACCGTGAACGGCCTGCGCGAGCGTCCCACCGTCCTCAAGCGCTTCAAGGACGGGGTGGAGGGCGAGTTCTTCTTCCAGAAGCGGGTCCCCGAGAAGCGCCCGGAGTGGCTGCAGACGGCCACGGTGCACTTCCCGAGCGGGCGCAGCGCCACGGAGCTCGTCCCGAACGACCCGGCCCACCTCGTCTGGGCGGTCAACCTGGGCAACATCGACTGGAACCCCTGGCCGTGCCGGCGGGCGGACCTCGACCACCCGGACGAGCTGCGCGTGGACCTCGACCCCCAGCCCGGGGTGCCCTGGAGCGACGTGCGCCACGTGGCCGCGTGCGTGCGCGGCGTACTCGAGGAGCTGGGGCTCGTGGGCTACCCGAAGACCTCGGGCTCGCGGGGCATCCACGTCAACGTGCGCCTCGTGCCCGAGTGGGGCTTCACGGAGGTGCGGCGCGCGGCGCTGGCCCTCGCGCGCGAGGTCGAGCGCCGGATGCCCGGTCGCGCGACCTCGAAGTGGTGGAAGGAGGAGCGCGTCGGCGTGTTCCTCGACTACAACCAGAACGCGCGCGACCGCACGGTCGCCAGCGCCTACTCCGTGCGCCCCGTCGCCGACGCCCGCGTGTCCTGCCCGCTGCGCTGGGAGGAGGTGCCCGACGTGGAGCCCGAGGACCTGCGCCTGGACACCGTCCCCGCGCGCCTGGCCGAGGTCGGCGACCCCGCGGCGGACATCGACGCGCACCCCTGCCGCCTCGACGCGCTGCTCGACCTCGCCCGGCGCGACGAGGAGCAGGGGCTCGGCGACGCGCCCTGGCCGCCGAACTTCGCCAAGCAGCCCGGCGAGCCGAAGCGCGTGCAGCCGAGCCGGGCGCGCGACTGACCACGGAGGCGGTGGCCGCGTGGACGCCCTCGAGGCGCTGATCCTCCTGGGGGCGGGCGTCGCCGCGGGTGCCGCGAGCTCCATGGCCGGCGGCGCGTCGCTCGTGAGCTTCCCCGTGCTCCTGGCTCTCGGCCTGCCCCCGCTCACCGCGAACGTGACGAACACGACGGGCCTCGTGCCCACCGCCGTCGGCGCCGCGCTGGCCTCGCGCCTCGAGCTCGCCGGCCAGCGGGCGTTCCTGGCCCGGCTCGTCCTGCCCGCCGTGCTCGGCTCGCTCGCGGGGGCCGCCGCGCTGCTGGCCACCCCCGAGGCCGCGTTCGAGGACGCGGTCCCCGCGCTCATCGGCGGCTCCGCGCTGCTGCTGCTCGCCCAGCCCTGGATCGCCGCCCGCGCCGGCCGGCGCCTCAGTGCCCGCGACCGGTCGGGCTCCTGGCTGAGCTCGTTCGCCGCCTGCGTCTACGTGGGCTACTTCGGCGCGGCGGCCGCCGTCCTCTGGCTGGGGCTCGCCGGCCTGTTCTCCACCGCGTCGCTGCATCAGCTCAACGCGCTGAAGAACGTGGTCATGGGGGTGGCCAACGCGGTGGCCGCGATCGCCTTCGCCGTCGTGGCCCCCGTGGAGTGGTCCGCCGTCGCGCCGCTGGCCCTGGGCGCGCTCGCCGGCGGGGCCCTGGGGGTGCGCGCCGCCCGCCGGGTCCCCGCCCGCGCGCTGCGCGCCGGGGTTGGCGTGGCGGGGCTCGCCGTCGCCGCCTGGCTCGCCCTGTCCGGGGGGTAGGGCGCTGCCCCGTGCGGGTCCTCCGCGTCACGCCCGCCTTCGAGCCCGCACCCGGGACGCTCACCCGCCGCGGGGTGCGCGGCGACCCCGTCGGCGGCCTGCAGAACCACGCGGCCCACCTGACCCGGGCGCTCGACGGCGAGGGGGTCGCCCAGACCGTCCTCACCCGCCGTCTGCCCCCGTCGCCCGCCCTCGAGCGCCTCGGGGAGCGCACGCGCGTCGTCCGCCTGGGCACCTGCGCGCCGACCGTCCCGCTCGCCCTGGGCGCGGACGTCGTGCACCTGCACTTCGACGGGCGCTTCGCGACCGCCCCCACGGCGGTCGCGGCCGCCCGGCTGCACCGCGCGGCGCTCGTCGTCACCCTGCACACGAGCCTGCGCCACACGCTCGTGGTGGACTCCCCGACGGCCGCTCGGCTCAAGGCCCGCGGCGCCCCCGTCGAGGGCTGGGTCACCCGCCGGGCCGACGCCGTCGTGTGCCTCACCCAGCGCGTCGCCCGCGCCCTCGTCGCCGAGGGCCTGGCCCCGGAGCGCGTCCACGTCATCCCCTCCGGCGTCGACCCCGTGCGCTTCGCCCGCGTCGGCGCCGATCCCTTCGCCGACGTCGCGCGCCCGCGCGTCCTGTTCCACGGCCGGGTGCAGGCCGAGAAGGGCGTGCACACCCTGGTGCGCGCGCTCGCCCTCCTGCGCGCCGACGCCCGGCTCGTGCTCGTCGGCGACGGCTCGGAGCGCGCGCGGGTCGAGGCGCTCGCCCGGGAGCTCGGCGTGGCCGACCGGCTGCGGATCACGGGCTTCGTCCCCCACGAGCAGGTCCCCACCGCGCTCGCCCACGCCGACGTCGCCGTGCTGCCCTCGGTCTCCGAGGAGCTCGGCACCGCGATGCTCGAGGCGCTGCACGCCGGCCTGCCCGTCGTCGCCTCCCGCGTCGGCGGCATCCCCGAGGTCATCGAGGACGGCGTCAGCGGGCTGCTCACGCCCCCCGGCGACCCCGCGGCGCTCGCCGCCGCGCTGGACCGCGTGCTCCTGGAGCCGGGCCTCGCCGCCCGGCTGGCCGCGGGTGGGCGCGCCCGGGCGCGGGACTTCTCCTGGCCGGCCCTGGCCCAGCGCGTGCTCGGGGTCTACCGGGCCGTGGCGCTCACGAGCTGAGCTGCTCGAGCCGGCAGTCGCGCGGGTCCTTGTCCTCGCGCCAGCGCTGCACCTTCGTGCCGTGGCGGATGCGCCCGTCGCTCACGTGGTCGAAGGTGACCTCCACGACGAGCTCGGGGCGCAGCTTGATCCACTCGAGCTCGCGCGCGTTGTTCCAGCGCGACGGCTCGCCCGTGCCCCGCTCCCCCGTCTCGTGGGGTCGCAGGCGCTCGACGAGCTCGCGCTTCTCCCTCGCGGTGAAGCCCGAGGAATGCCCGACCTCGTGCAGCTCGCCGTCGGGACCGAAGAGCCCGAGGATGAGCGAGCCGACCGTCCCCGGGTCCTTGCCCGGTCGCCAGCCGAGGACGACGCAGTCGATCGTGCGCACGCGCTTGACCTTCACCATCCCCTCGCGCTCGCCGGGGCGGTAGGGCGCGGCGCGCTCCTTCGCGATCACGCCCTCCGCCCCCTGGAGCCAGGGGGCCGCCTCCCCGGCGCTGCCCACGACGGGGGTGAGGTCGAAGGTGGGCTCGTCGCCGAGGGCCCCGACGAAGCCCTCGAGCGCCTCGCGGCGCTCCTCGTAGGGGCGCTCGAGCAGGACCTCGTCGCCGCGTGCGAGCAGGTCGAAGGCGATGAACCGGGCGGGCGTCTCCTCCGCGAGGCGGGCGATGCGGCTCGCGGCGGGGTGGATGCGCTGGCCCAGGGCGTCGAACTCCTGACGACCGTCCTCGCCGAGGATGACGATCTCCCCGTCGAGCACGTAGCGCCCGGCGGGGAAGGCGAGCTCGGGGAAGTAGCGGCCGAGGGCCTTGCCGTTGCGCGACTGCAGGACCGTGTCCTGGTCGTCGACGAAGACGACCGCGCGGAAGCCGTCCCACTTCGGCTCGTAGGCCCAGCCGGCGCCCTCGGGCAGCCGCGCCCGCGAGCGGGCGAGCTGGGGGAGGAGGGGGGGACGCAGCGGGAGGGCCACTACGAGGGGCTGCCCCGGTGCGGTCGCACCTCCACCATGCCCTCGCGCAGGCGCACGTCGTAGGCGATCTCCGGGCCGGTGGCAGGGCCGCGCTCGACGGCGCCGTCCTCCAGGCGGAAGCGGCTGCCGTGCCACGGGCACTCGATGCAGCCGTCGACCAGCGTGCCCTGGTGCAGCGGCCCGCCGCGGTGGCTGCAGCGGTCCGAGAGGGCGTAGACGCGCTCTCCCCGGCGCACGAGCACGACCCCGAAGCCGCCCACGGTGGCGAGCGTCGGCGTGGCCTCGGCGAGCTCCTCCTCGCGCAGCGTCGGCGTCCAGTCCTCCGGCGGGCGCTCGAACGTCGTCTCGTCCACTCCGACGCCGCGCGCGTAGGACAGGTGGCCGCCGAGGTGCGCGCCCACGGTGAGCGTGCCCGCCCCCCCGAGCGAGATGAGCAGCCCCAGGCCGCGCCGACCGCGCTTGCGGGCCGCGAGCGAGGCCGCGTAGAGCCCGAGCGTCGTCGTGTTGATCACCGCGTGCACGGCGCCGATGCGCCGCTCGGCGCCCGCGGTGTCCGACCAGTCGGACATCCCGGTCACGATGATCGGGCCCGTGGCGGCGATGCCCGCCGCGATGAGCCGGTCGGACGCCTTGCGGGCTCCCCGGCCGCCGAACAGGTCGAGGAACAGCGAGCTCAGCCAGGTTCCCGTCGCCAGGTCGGTGAGGATGGGGTGCATCGCGTGCCCGACGGGGGTGCCGCTCAGGAGGTCCTTGACCAGCCCGGGCTTCAGGGCGGCCTGCACCCGGTCGGCCACGGCGTTCGCGGGTGCGTCGATGGCCTCGATCTCGCCCAGCTTGTCCACGAGCTCGTGCAGGACCGGCTTCGCGGGCTCGCCCGCCTCGAAGGTGCGCGCTGCGGTTGGGGAGGCCATGGCCACGTGCGATACCCCCGCCGGCTGCGATCATCACGGCGTGGCCGAGGGGGAGCGCGACGGGTTCGCGACGTGGACGCTGGGCGCCGACGGGGTGGAGGTCACCCTCGCGCCGAGCGTCGGCATGGTCTGCTGCTCCCTGCGCCACCGCGGCGAGGAGCTCCTGGGCCAGCGCCGTGGGCTGCGCGCCTACGCCGAGCGGGGCTCGACGATGGGCGTGCCCCTCCTGCACCCGTGGGCGAACCGGCTGGACCGCGAGCTCGACTCGCCGCTCGTGCGCCGCGAGGAGCACGGCTTGCCCGTCCACGGCGTGCTCGCGGCCAGCCCCCTGTGGCAGGTCGACGAGCTCGAGGAGACCCGGATCGCCGCCGAGCTCGACTTCGGTGCCCACGAGGAGCTCCTGCGGGTCTTCCCGTACCCGCACACGCTGCGCCTGGAGGTCGAGCTCGACGGTGGCGCGGCGACCTGGACGACGACGCTCGAGGCAACGGGCGACGTCGACGTCCCCGTCGCCTTCGGGTTCCACCCCTACCTCACCCTGCCCGGCGTCCCCCGCGGCGCCTGGGAGGTCGAGCTGCCCGCGATGCGCCACCTCGTGCTCGACGAGCGCAGGCTCCCGACGGGCGAGGCGCGCGAGGTCCCGCCGTTCCGCGGCGCGCTGGACGGGCGCACGTTCGACGACGGCTTCGAGGGGGGCGAGCGCTTCGCGCTGCGCGGTGGGGGCCGGGAGCTCGTCGTGCGCTTCGAGGAGGGCTTCGGCTGGGCGCAGGTCTTCGCGCCCGCCGCCGACGACGTCGTCTGCTTCGAGCCGATGACCGCGCCGGCCAACGCGCTGGCCAGCGGGATGGGCCTGCGTACGGTCGCGCCGGGCCACGCGTTCACCGCCCGCTTCAGCGTTACAGTTCGCTGACCGTGGCCACCGAGCACGTCACCGTCGCCGAGGAGGAGTACCTCCAGACGCTGTTCTGGCTCCAGGAGGCGGGGCTGCCGCTCACGGGGGCGAACGTGGCCCGGGCGATGCAGCTCTCCGCGCCGACCGTACACGAGATGATCGGGCGCCTCGCGCGCGACGGCTACATCACCCGCGAGGACGACAAGTCCATCCGCTTCACGGAGTCGGGGCTCGAGCACGCGGAGGGCGTGGTGCGCCGCCACCGGCTCATCGAGCGCTTCCTCACCGACGTGCTCGGCATCCCCTGGAACGAGGTCCACGAGGAGGCCGAGCGCCTCGAGCACGCGATGTCCCCCGTGCTCGAGGAGCGCATGCTCGCCGCCATCGGCGACGCGACGACGTGCCCTCACGGCCACCCCATCCGCGCGGGCCAGCGCATCCAGGGCGTGCCCCTGGCCGACGTCGAGCAGGGGGCCCGGGTCACCGTCCTGCGCTTCGAGAACGAGGCCGAGGACCTCCTGCACTACCTCAAGGACTCCGGGCTCGAGCCGGGGCTGGAGGGCGACGTCGTCGCCGTCGACGACGAGTTCACCGTCCGCGGCGCCGACGGGCGCACCGCGACGGTGAGCGCCACCGTGGCCGAGACCGTCTCCGTGCTCGCGGACCCGTCACCGCCGCCGCGGGTCGCGCTGCCCGAGCAGCTCGTGTTCGCGAAGGAGCGCTACGGACGGTAGCTAGGCGGCCTGCGCCGCCCCGGTGGCGGCCCGGACGGCGCCGGCGAGGCGCCGCACGCCCTCGTCGATGTCGTCCGTCGTGATTCCCGAGTAGGCCAGGCGCAGGGTGTTGCGCCCGCCCTCGAGCAGGAAGTCGGTGCCCTTCACGAAGGTCACCCCGCGCTCGCCGGCCGCGGTGAACACGGCGTCCACGTCGACGTCCTCGGGCAGCTCGACCCACAGGAAGTAGCCGCCGTCGGGCGCGACGAAGCGGGCCTCGGGCAGCTCGCGCCGCAGCGCCTCGCCCAGACGCTCGGCCCGCTCGCCGAGCGCGCGCTTGACCGTGTCGACCGAGCGGTGGATGGCGCCCGATCGGGCGAACTGGAAGACGACGGACTGGGCGAGCATGTTCGGCGCGATGTAGGTGTTCGTCGCCTTGCGCTGCACCCGGCTGATGAGGTCGGGCGGCCCGATGAGGTAGCCCACGCGCACGCCGGGGCACACCGTCTTCGAGAACGAGGAGGCGTAGACGACGCGCCCGCTCGTCATCGCGCTCGCCGAGTCCTCGCTCACGGGCGGCTCGCGATCGAGGGACAGCATCGTGGGCAGCGTCTCGCCCCGGAAGCGCAGGTCGACGTAGGGGTCGTCCTCGAAGACGAGGAAGTCGTGCTCGCGGGCGAGCTCGAGCAGGCGGTGGCGCTTGGCCCCGGAGAGGGTCGAGCCCGCGGGGTTCTGGAAGTTCGGGATGATGTGGGCGAGCTTCGGGCGCAGGCCGTCGCGCAGGGCGCCCGCGAGCGCCTCGACGTCCAGGCCGTCGGGCTCGAGCGCGATCGGGTGGACCTCGGCGCCGCGCTCGCGCAGGGACAGCAGGGTGCGGTCGTAGGTCGGCCGCTCGACGACCACGGCGTCGCCCGGCTCCACGAGCACGTCGAACAGGAAGGCGTCGGCCTGCATGGAGCCGTTCGTGACGAGCACCTGGGAGACGTCGACGCCGTGGCGCTCGGCGATCCAGCCGCGCAGGGGGACGTAGCCCACCGCGGTGCCGTAGGCGGTCGTCCCGCCGGGGTCCTCGCTGAGGGCCGTCTGGGCCGCCTCGCGCAGCCCGTCGACGTCGACGATGTCCAGGGACGGGGCGCCCCGGGCGAAGGAGATGGTGTCCGCGCTCATGCGGCAGCTGACCCTACAATGCCCGCCTCCATGGCCCTGCCCTCCGAGGTCACCTTCGTCACCTTCGACGTCTACGGCACCCTGATCGACTGGGAGTCGGGGGTCTACGACGCCTTCGCCCGCGAGGCGGCGAAGGACGGGGTGAAGATCGACCGCGCCGTCCTCATCCCGATGTTCCACGAGGTCGAGCGCGAGATCGAGGGCGGGTCGTACGAGCTCTACGCGGAGGTCCTGCGTCGCACCGCGGTGCAGATCGCGAAGCGGCTGGAGTGGAACATGGAGCCCGTGCGCTCGGGCTTCCTCCCCGACTCCGTGCAGCGCTGGCGGCCGTTCCCCGAGACGAACAAGCTGCTCACCGCGTTCGCGAAGCGCTTCCAGACCGGGCTGCTCTCGAACGTCGACGACAAGCTCCTGGGCCAGACCCGGCGCCACATCCCGCACGACTTCGACCTCGTCGTCACCGCGCAGCAGGTCCGCTCCTACAAGCCCGACCCCGCGCACTTCAAGGAGTGCGAGCGCCGCGCCGGCACGAAGAAGGGCTGGGTGCACGTGGCGGCGAGCCTCCACCACGACGTGGATCCCTGCGTGAAGCTCAAGGTCCCCGTCGTCTGGGTCAACCGCACCGGCGAGGAGCTCGGGGAGCACCGCAAGCCGGACGCCGAGGTCACGAACCTCACCGAAGCCGCGAAGCTCCTGGGGCTCTCCTAGCGGTTGCGCGCCGTCGCCGTCCACGCCGACGTGCTCGTGGCGACGAGCGAGGTGTGGCAGACGACCTGCACCGTCGTGCGCCGCGGCGAGGAGGCCTTCGTGGTCGACTCGCCCGTGTACCCCGACGAGCTCGAGCTCCTGCCCACGCTCCTGCGCCAGGCGGGCTTCGCGTTCTCGGGCCTCCTCGTCACCCACGGCGACTGGGACCACCTCCTGGGCCGGCTCGCGTTCCCCGGCGCCTCCATCGGCTGCGCGGAGACGACCGCCGCTCGTCTGACCGCCGATCCCGGCGCCGCCCAGCGCGAGCTGCGCGCCTTCGACGAGCAGCACTACGTCGAGCGGCGGGCGCCCCTGTCGCTCGGGCAGGTCCAGGCGCTGCCCGTGCCCGGGCACCTCGGCCTGGGGGACGCGGAGCTCGAGCTGCATCCCGCCGACGGCCACACGGAGGACGGCCTCGCGCTGTGGATCCCCTGGGCGCGCGTGCTCGTCTGCGGCGACTTCCTCTCGCCGGTCGAGCTCCCGATGCTCTCGTCCGGCGGCTCGCGCCGGGCGTACCTGGCGACGCTGCGGCGCCTCGAGCCGCTCGTGGAGGCCGCCGAGCACGTCGTCCCCGGCCACGGCGGCGTCCTCGACCCGACCCGGGCCCTGGCCATCCTGCGCGAGGACGTCGCCTACCTCGAGGCCCTGCCCGACGCGCCGCTGCCCCTGGCCCGCCGGTCGGCCCGCCAGCGCGAGATCCACGCGGCGAACGTGGC
>JALYMR010000133.1 GCA_030773615.1 Actinomycetota bacterium | reverse complement strand
GCGCTCGGCGAGCTCCGTCGCCCGCTCGAGCGTGAGCCAGCAGAAGAGCTTCGAGGAGACGTGGTGCTGCCGGGCCGAGCGCGCCTCCCACAGCCCCGCGTCGGGCAGCGTCCACTCGCGGGCGGCGACCTCGGTCACGAAGCGCTGCACGACCGGGTCGAGGTCGCCGAGGCGCTCGGCGTAGAGCGCCACCACGTTGAGGAACTCGCCGCCCGAGGAGCGCCGGGCGTACGTCGACCGCATGGCCGTCCACGTGGCCGCGCTGAGCGGGCTGATCGACGACCTCTTCGAGCTCTCGCGGCTCGAGGCGGGCGAGATCACCTGGTCGCTGCGCCAGGTGGACCTCGCCACGCTCGTGGGCGACACGGTCGACGCGCTGGAGGCGGAGGCGAGGGCGAAGGGCGTCCGGATGCGCACCCGCGTGCCCGAGGACCTGCCGCCCGCCCGGGCCAACCCGGAGAAGCTCCAGCGCGTGCTGTTCAACCTCATCCACAACGCGATCCGCCACACCCCCGCCGACGGCAGCGTCGCCGTGCTCGCCGAGCCGGACGAGGCCGGCCTGGTCGTCGAGGTGGCCGACACGGGCGAGGGCATCCCGCCGGTCGACCGCGAACGGTGTTCGAGCCGTTCTTCCGGGGCCGCGACCGCACGGCCCGCGGCGGCGAGGGGGCGGGGCTCGGGCTGGCCATCGCCCGCGGCATCGTCGAGGCCCACGGCGGGCGCATCTGGCTGGAGGACACGGCCCGCGGCGCCCGGGTGCGCTTCAGCCTGCCGGTGACGATCCGCTAACACTCGTCGACCCGTCGCCCACGGGCACGTGGGGGGGCGATAATGGGGGGGTGAGCGCGCTGCCCCCGCCGCCCGGCCCGTTCCGGCCCGACTCGTGGCGCAGCCCGCTGCGCGGGCCGTGGCTGACCTCCGTCCTGGGCAGCCTGCTGCTGCCCATGGTCCTCGTCGTCGGGGTCACCGGGCTGCTCTCCCACGCGGCGTACAACCCCGGCCTCGGCCGAAACGCCATCCTGCCTCCCGACCAGGACGTGGGCTTCCTGACCTTCGACTGGCCCTCGGGCTTCGCGTTCCTCTACGCGCTGACCCAGAGCGCCCATGTGCTGGTCGGGATCGTCGCCATCCCCGTGCTGCTGGCCAAGCTCTGGTCCGTCATCCCCAAGCTGTTCGCCTGGCCGGTGATCGCCTCGCCGGCGATGGCGGTCGAGCGGCTGGGGGTGGCGCTGCTCGTGGGGTCGGCCACCTTCGAGTTCGCCACCGGGGTGGCGAACATCCAGCTCTTCTACGCGTTCGACTTCAACTTCGTCGAGGCCCACTACTACGGCGGCCTCGTGTTCCTGGGGGCGCTCGGGGTCCACGTGGTGAGCAAGCTCCCGGTCATCCGCCGCGCCTACCGCGAGCGCGGCGTCCTGCGGCCCCTGCGCGAGGACCTCGCCCGCACCCGGCCCGAGCCGCCCGACCCCGATGGAGGGCTCGCGCCGGTCAACCCCGCGGCGCCGACCCTCTCGCGCCGCGGGCTGCTCGGCCTCGTGGGCGGCGCGAGCGGGCTGCTCTTCCTCGTCACCGCCGGGCAGTCCATCGGCGGCCCGCTGCGCGAGCTCGCGCTCCTCGCCCCGCGCAACCGCGACCTCGGGTCCGGTCCGAACGCCTTCCCGGTCAACAAGACGGCGCTCGGCGCCGGGATCACCGACGAGACCGTCCGCGACTGGCGGCTCGAGCTGCGGGCCGGCGAGCGCACGCTCGCCCTCTCGCGCGACGACCTCCTGGGCCTCGACCTGCGCACGGAGGACCTGCCCATCGCCTGCGTCGAGGGCTGGACGACGACGCAGACCTGGACGGGCGTGCCCATCGCCGAGCTGGCCCGGCTCGCGGGGGCGGGGGAGGGCGCGACCGTCTTCGTCCGCTCTCTCCAGGAGGGCAGCGCCCTGGCCGACGCGACCCTGAGCGCCGACCAGGTCGCCGACCCGCGCTCGCTGCTCGCCCTGCGGGTCAACGGCGCCGACCTATCCCCCGACCACGGCTTCCCGGCCCGCGTCATCGTGCCGGCGCTGCCCGGCGTGCACAACACGAAGTGGGTGCGCACTATGGAGTTCCGGGCGTGACCCTCTTCCGCCGCCTGTATCGCAACGGGCCGCTGCACCTGCTCGCCCACCTCGCGCTGTTCGCGCTCGCCGCCTGGGTCGTGGGCAACCTGCTCGACGCCGGCGGGGCGCTGAGCATCCTCGTGTGGTTCGTCGGGGCGATCCTCGTCCACGACATGCTGTTCCTGCCGCTCTACGTCGGGCTCGACCGCCTCGCCGCGAGGGTCCTGCCCCGCGGCGGCGGGCGCAGCGCCCCCTGGCCGATCCCCATGATCAACCACGTGCGGGTCCCCGTCGTGCTCTCGGGGGTGCTGTTCCTCGTCTGGTTCCCGCTCATCCTCGGCCTGAGCGCGGACACGTTCGCGGGCACGGCCGGCGTGCGCCCCGACGGCTACCTCGAGCGCTGGCTCGTCGTCACCGGGGTCCTCGTGGCGTCCTCGGGGCTGCTGTACCTCGTCAGGCTGGCGCGGCACAGGCCGGTCTGAGGCGGGCACGGCCGCCGAGTCGGCCACCTGATCGCGCTTCTGGCGCCAGAGCAGCGATCGCTGGCGTCGGCCGCGTGCGGACCGTCGCTCGGCTCGGAAGAACGGTCCTAGCGGTGCGGCGGCCACGCCCTGCTTCTTCTTCGGCTGCCAGCCGGCGACCAGGTGCTCGTAGACGTGCTCGCCTTGGGCGGCAAGCTCGGCCTCGCGGCGGCGGACTTCCTTGAGCGAGTACGCGCTCGCCGCGCCCTTCTGGCCGCGCCGCG
>JALYMR010000132.1 GCA_030773615.1 Actinomycetota bacterium | reverse complement strand
CGTGGACGACGTCGGGCGGCTTCGCCGACTTCTACGTCGTGCAGACCACGAGCCCGGACTTCAAGGGCTACGACGACCTCTCCGTGTTCGTCATCGACGGCGAGCACGTCAAGGCCCAGCCCTCGCTCTGGGACGCGCTCGGCCTGCGCGGAAACCAGTCCGGCCCGATCCAGGTCGAGGACGTGGCGATCCCCGGCGAGCAGATCGTCGGCCCGGTGGGCGACGGCGCCATCTCCAACGACGAGGCCGTCGACCCCTGGTTTCTCGTGGGGTCCTCGTCGGTGTGGAACGGCATCGCCTTCGGCGCGATCGACATCGCCAAGCGCCACACGACCCGCAAGCGCCACGTCGACGTGGGCATGCGCGTGGCCGACTACCCCACGATCCAGGACTACGTGGGCGAGGCGGTCATGGACACGAACGCGCGCCGCGTCTTCGCCTTCTCGGTGGCGGAGGCCATGGACCGGGCGACGGACGACAACACGAAGGTGCTCGAGCCGGGCCAGACCGCGCGGGCCGAGTACCTGCACTGGGCCTGGCAGATCAAGTTCGAGGCGGCGAAGAACACCGCGCACGTGGTGGACAAGATGCTCCACGCCTGCGGCGGCTCGGGCTACAAGCGCGACATGGAGCTCGAGCGCTACCTGCGCGACGCGAAGGCGGGCTGGGTCATGGGCCCGACGAACGAGGTCCTGCGCCAGTTCGTCGGCAAGTGGGTCCTCCTCGGCTTCGACGCGCTGGACTACTGGAACCAGACCTACAACCGGCGCGTGGTCGAGAACGAGGTGAAGAAGCTCGACCCCGAGGCGAAGCGGGAGCTGGCCAGCCAGCTGCTCGAGCAGGCCGAGAAGGACGCCGCCAAGCAGCCGGCGAAGGCCTAGGGGCATGGCGGTCAGCCCGGCGACCCCGCCGCTCGTCGGCGGCCTGAAGCCCGTCGACCGGTCGTTCGAGTCGTGGTGGGTGCGGCCCGGGGCGGCGACCGTCGTCGCCCTGGGCGCCGGCGACGCCGTCCGCGTCGTCGACCCGCTGGGCGGTCAGGCCGCGGAGCTCACGGTCCTCGCTCCGGACGGGCGCGAGGACCCGGGGGCCCTCGGCGTGCGGGCCGACGCGCCGGCGACCGTGCTCGCCGGGCTCGTGCGCCCCGGCGCCGGCGACGGCTTCCTCCGTGCCCTGCACGCGCGCGGCCTGCGGCCGGGCGACGCGCGGGCCGTGCGGCTCTTCGGGGCCGAGACCCCCGCGGGCACCGCCCAGGACCTGCGTGCCGAGCGCGACGCGACCCTCGTCGTCGCCGCCCCCGCGCGTCTCGCGCCGGACGTCGAGGGACCGCCCTGGGCGCTCGTGGTCGAGGTCCGCCGCGCCGCGCCGCGGGCCAAGCCGGAGGTCGAGCTGCCCCCGCCGCTCGCCGAGCCGATCCTCGACGTGCGCGTGGACAAGGCCAGCGTGCAGGCCTACGAGGTCAAGGCCGGGCAGTACATCCAGATCATCGACGTCGAGGGCAAGCAGTGCTCGGACTTCCTCGCCTTCCACCGCCACAAGCTCGAGGCCGGCGTGGAGCGCGGGATCGACGGCACGGTGACCCGGACGCTCATGGGGACGGCGTACCCCGCGCCCGGCCTGTTCGGCAAGTACTTCGACGCGGACATGGACCCCCTGTGCGAGATCGTGCAGGACACGGTGGGTCGTCACGACTCGTTCGCGCTGGCCTGCCACGCGCGCTACTACGAGGATCTCGGCTACCCCGGGCACACGAACTGCACGGAGAACTTCAACCGAGAGCTCGACGCCTACGGGATCGCCGCGCGCAAGGGCTGGCCGGCGCTGAACTTCTTCTACAACACCGAGTTCGACCCCGACCACGTCATGCTCAACGACGAGCCGTGGTCGCGCCCGGGCGACTACGTCCTCCTGCGGGCCACGAGCGACCTCGTGTGCGCCTCCTCGGCCTGCCCGGACGACATCGACCCGTCGAACGCGTGGGAGATCACCGACGTCCACGTCCGCGTCTACGCCCCGGAGAACCGCTTCCAGATGGCCATCGCCCATCGTGTGACCCCCGATGCGGAGCCCGAGCTGACGAAGGAGACGGGTTTTCATCCGCGGATCTCGCAGCTCACCCGGAACTTCACGGAGTACCGCGGCTTCTGGCTGCCCAACGCCTTCGACAACGAGGGCGCGATCTCCGAGTACTGGGCGTGCCGCGAGCGCGCCGCGGTCATGGACCTCTCGCCCCTGCGCAAGTGGGAGGTGCTGGGCCCGGATGCCGAGGAGCTCATGCAGCGGGTCATCACCCGCGACGCGCGGCGCCTCGCCGTCGGCCAGGTCGTCTACACCGCCCTGTGCAACGACAACGGCGGCATGATCGACGACGCCACCGTCTTCCGCATGACCCACGAGAATTTCCGCTTCGTGGGCGGCGACCCCTACGACGGCGTCTGGCTGCAGGAGGTCGCCGACCGCTTCGGCCTGAAGAAGGTGTGGATCAAGCCGGCGACCGACGAGCTGCACAACCTCGCCGTGCAGGGGCCCCGCAGCCGGGAGATCCTCAAGAAGTTCGTCTGGGCCGCGCCTACGCAGCCCAAGCTCGAGGACCTGCGGTGGTTCCGCTTCCTCGTGGGCCGCATCGGCGACTTCCACGGCCGGCCGATCATCGTCTCGCGCACGGGCTACACCGGCGAGCTGGGCTTCGAGATCTTCTGCCACCCCGACGACGGGCCGGCCGTGTGGGACGCCGTGTGGGAGGCCGGCGGGCCCGAGGGCCTCAAGCCGCTCGGCCTGGAGGCGCTCGACGTCCTGCGCATCGAGGCGGGCCTCATCTTCGCCGGCTACGAGTTCGCGGACCAGCAGATCGACCCGTTCGAGGCGGGCATCGCCTTCGCGGTCAAGCTCGACACGGAGGACGACTTCGTGGGCAAGGAGGCGCTCGTCGAGCGCGCCGCGCACCCCCAGCGCACGCTCGTGGGCCTCGAGCTCGAGGGCAACGAGCCCGCGGGCCACGGGGACTGCGTGCACAGCGGGCGCTTCCAGGTCGGCGTGGTCACCAGCGGGACGAAGAGCCCCGTCCTGCGCAAGAACATCGCCCTGTGCCGGATGGACGTGCCCTTCGCCGACGAGGGCACCCGCGTCGAGGTGGGCAAGCTCGACGGCCACCAGAAGCGCATCCCGGCGACCGTGGTGCCCTTCCCGTTCTACGACCCGAAGAAGGAGCGGCCGCGGTCCTGAGGCCCCGGGTCCCCGACATGTACGACGAGCTGCCCCCGGAGCGGGGCGCGCAGCTGCGGCGCCTCAACGAGGAGCGCCTGGCCCAGCTCGAGGCCGCGGGGGCGGAGCGCCGGGCGCGCCTCGCGCGCCTGCGGGACGTGGGCGAAGGCGGACCACCGTCCCCGCGCACCGACCCCTGAAGCGTTCCCCGCTGCGGCGGCGGCCGCGTCGGCGCGATTGACCGGGGAGCCGGCCTTCGTTACCGTCGTCGCAGGGGCGAGACGGGCCAGCCACGGGGCGGGCCTGGGACGGGAGGAGATCGCATGCCGATCCCGACAGAGCTGGTTGGTTCCCTGCCGAGGCCGATGAAGCTCCAGGAGGCCTACCAGGCTTACGACGACGGCAAGATCGACTTCACGCAGCTGCAGGCCGAGCAGGACGCCGCCGCCGAGGACTCGGTCCGCCGCCTGGAGCAGACCGGCGAGACCTACGTCAGCGACGGCGAGCAGCGCGAGTCGAGCTTCGCCACCTACCCACTCACGGACACCTTGGCGGGCACCGGCCTCGCGGACAACCTGGCGGGCGACGGACAGTTCTTCGCGATCTTCGACGACGGCCACCACCGCCAGCTTCCGCGGCTCACCGGCGGGCCGTTCCGCTACAAGACGTACGCCTCGGAGTTCGTGGCGAAGAACAAGGCGATCGCCACGAAGCCGGTCAAGCAGGCGGTCATCGCCCCCTCGATGCTGATGCTCCTCTACCCGCTCGAGGGCGAGATCCCGGGCTACCCCCGCGAGCAGTTCCTCGCCGACCTGTGCGACGAGGTGGAAAAGGACATCCGCCAGTGCTTCGCGGCCGGCGCGCAGCGGGTGTCGATCGACTTCACCGAGGGCCGGCTGGCCAACAAGAACGACGCGCGCAACCCCTGGACGAACAAGGACATGCTCCAGGAGTTCATCGACCTCAACAACCGGGTCATCGACCGCTTCTCGCCCGAGGAGCGTCGCAACCTCGGGATCCACACCTGCCCCGGCGGCGACATGGACTCCGTCCACAGCCGCGAGGTGCCCTACGAGAAGCTCCTGAGCAAGATGTTCCAGCTCAACGCGGGCTACTTCCTCATCCAGTGCGCGTCGGAGGAGGACAAGGAGGCCGTCTACAAAATGGTCGGCATGTACTCTCGCGACGACGCCAACGGGGTGCCGCAGATGTGCTTCATGGGCGTCATCGACCCCCTCAACCCCGAGGTCGAGACCCCGGAGCAGGTGCGCGATCAGCTCGTCGCCGCCGCGCAGCACATACCGGTCGAGCGCCTCGGGGCGACGGACGACTGCGGCTTCTCGCCGTTCAGCCGCGACCTCAAGCCGAAGCACGGCTCGCCGGACTTCGCGCGCGACATCGCGATGCGGAAGATCGCCAACCGCGTCGAGGGGGCGCGCATGGCCTCCGAGGAGCTCGGGGTCTAACCGGGCGGGACGCGGGCGCGGAGGGTGCCATGTGAGCGTGATGACCACGACGCTGCGCCGTCACGGCGCGACGATGATCGAGCGCGACGGCCGGCTCGTGGTCAAGCACTTCGGGTCTCCCGCGTCGGAGGCGGCGGTGTGCCGCAGCTCCGTGGGGCTCGCGGAGCGCTCGGACCGCGCGACGCTCGAGCTCTCCGGGGCGCCGCAGGCGGTCGACGAGGCGCTCGCCGAGATCGGCCGCTTCGCGGACGCCGCATGGTGGGTGCGCCGGACGCCGCACCGGGCGATCGTGCGCTGCGAGGGGGCAGCGGCCGACGCGTGCACCGCGCTGATGGTGCGCGCCGAGGACGTCACCGTGACGGACATCAGCGCGGACTGCGCGGCGCTCGACCTGGTCGGCCCGCACGCGGCCGACGTCCTGCGTGCGCACCTCGAGCAGGAGGGCCGGCCGGTCGTGCTCGTCGTCCGCCGCGACGCGGCGTGCGTCGAGCTGCTCGTCGCGCGGGCGCACGGTCCGGCGCTGTGGAATGGCCTGCTCGAGCTGGGCGACCCGTACGGCATCGCCTGCGTGGGGATAGAGGCGCTTGAGCACCTCGACGTCTCCGAGCGGCTGACGCGGCGGCGCGCGCCCAGGGTGCCGCCGGGCTAAGGCGGGGTAGGCCCGGCCATGCTGCTCGGGATCCACGTCGGCACGGGCTCCTCGAAAGCCCTGCTGCGCGGTGCGGACGACGCGGTGGCCGGTGAGGGATGCTCGCCGCACCCCGTCTCGGTTGCCCCGGCCGGGCTGGTCGAGACGGATCCGGAGGCGTGGTGGGCGAGCGCCGTCGTGCGGGACGGCGAGTTGGAGGCGCCGATCCCGCCGACTAAAAATCGTGGCACCAGGAGGATCGAAGGCGGTTCCCGCGTGCGCCATGAGCGCTACTCCGGAGCGCTACTCCAAGCCATCGTGCGAGCAGAGAGCCATCGAGCCGAGAACGGAACAACCCCGACTAGCGAGGATTTCTTCCTACGGGAGCGACGGGACTCGAACCCGCGACCTCCGGCGTGACAGGAGGCGGGGCGCGACCCGGGACCGCCGAACGGATGACCTCGATCCTGACGTCGGGCTCCTCATTCGTCGGCGTAGAGCTCATCGGCCAGGCTTGCGTAGTCGGGTGATGATGCTCCTGCAGCGCTAATGCTTTTCGCTCGACGCCATAGGGCTCGGCGGCGGCGCGCTCAGGCCTGGACTGTGCCCACGGCATGAACAGGCGTGGGAAGCTGTCGGCCAAGCAAGCGCATCTCCTCGGCGTAAGCCTGCAGGGCCTCCTGCACCCGTTCCTCGACCTCGACACGGGAATCACCCAGGGCGACGACGCCGGGAAGGTCGGGCAGGTACGCCCCCCAACCCCCGTCCTCGGCCCGTTCGTAGATGACGATGTAGTCGCTCAACGTAGGTGCTCCAGCCCGGTGGCCTTCCGAATGC
>JALYMR010000131.1 GCA_030773615.1 Actinomycetota bacterium | reverse complement strand
GGGGAGACGTGGGCGTCGGGGTCCGGCCCCTGGTGACTCGGGGCGGTCGCGACCGACGCGCCGTTGCCCGCCGCCGTCGAGCCGTCGCCCGCCGGCCTCGATCCGCTCGCGGCGTCGTTCCCCCCGGCCGCCGCCCCGTTCGCCGGTGCCGGGCCGGTGCGCACCCGGGCGAGCACCTGGCCGACGCTCACCGTGTCCCCGGGCTCGGCGAGCGTCTCGGCCAGCGTGCCCGCGGCGGGCGAGGGGACCTCGGCGTCGACCTTGTCAGTGGAGATCTCCACGATGGTCTCGTCGGCCTCCACGCGCTCCCCGGGGCGCTTCGCCCACTCGAGGACGGTGCCCTCCGCGACCGACTCGCCCATGGCGGGCATGGTCACCTCGAGCACCTGGCCCCCCTCGGCGCCGTCGGCCGGGCCGCCGCCGTCGTCGTCCGTTCCCGCGAGGTCGTCGTGGCCCGCGCGATCCCCCGCGCCCGCGGGGACGATCTCGGCGAGCACCTGCCCCACCCGGACGGTGTCGCCCTCCGCGGCGAGCACGCGGACCACCGTGCCGGCGGCGGGGGCGGGAACCTCCGCGTCGACCTTGTCCGTGGAGACCTCGACGACGGTCTCGTCGGCCTCCACGGCGTCACCCTCGCGCTTGCGCCACTCGAGGACCGTGCCCTCGGCCACCGACTCGCCCATCTCGGGCATCAGGACCTGCAACGTCGTCACCGCCATGAGGCCATCCGGACTCTACCGCTCGCCGGCGCTGTGGACGCGCCGCGACGGCGGTCCTCGAGCACGAACGCGGCCGTCCCGAAGAACGGCCCGATGCCGCCGAGCACGGCCACGGCGACGGCAAGCCCGAGGGGGAGCGTGCGCAGCCGCACGGCGACGATGCAGGCCAGCGACATGACGATCCAGCCCACGCCGTGCGCGAGGCCGAAGACGAACTCGGGCCCGTGCAGGCCGGGCAGGAGCCACACCGCGAGCAGGACCACGTAGATCGCCGAGTGCGCGAAGGACGCGCGCTTGAGGACGCCGCGGGCGAGGACGCGGCTCACGAGAGCGTGCGCGCGAGGATCCGCAGATCCTCGTCGGCCTCCGGCGGCCAGGCGTCCACGTCGGCCGGCCACCACGCGTACGCGTCGTGCTCGTGCTCGATAGCCACCTCGACCTTCGCCGCCAGCCAGGCGAGCCCGACGAGGAGGACGAGCTCGTGCGGCAGGCGCAGGAGCGCCTCGACGCTCAGGCGCTCGGGTGCCACGGACCACTCCTCGTCGAGCTCGCGCACGAGCGTGCGGACCGGGCTCTCCCCGACGTCGACGGCGCCCCCGGCGCCGAGGGCCCAGCGGCCGGCCCAGGTCGACAGCCAGGGCGCGCGCCGCCCGGCGAGCCAGCGGCCGTCCCCCGCGCGCACGACGCACAGCGCCGAGAGCGACCCCGAGGCATTCCCGGGCACGAGCCGCAGCGCCCAGCGCAGGGGCTCGAGCTCGAGCTCGAGGCGCTCCCCGTCGACCCGGAACGCGTGCAGCCGCGCGCCCATCCCGTCCTGGCTCGGCGACCCGCGCTCGCGCAGCGCGGCGATGGCCTCGTCGGCGGCCCGCTCGCGCTCGACGGGCGGGGCGAAGGGCTCGGGGTGCCAGCGGACAACGACCTGCTCGGCGCGCCACGGGCCCCGGGCGAGGACGACGGGCGGCTCGGCGCGCTGCACCGGCTCAGCCTAGTTCTCGGCGCGCTCGGTCCCGTGCCAGGGTGCTTCGTCTGACAAGCTTCCCTACCCTCCAATGAGGAGCGGAGCGCGCCCTCGGAGGGCCGCTCCCCCGCGTGCCCCCGTGATCCTCTTCATCCCCTTCCTTTTCGTCGCGCTCGTTGCGCTCCTCGTCGTCGCCGTGCTCATCGGGCTCGCGGTCTGGGCGCTGTGCGCCGCCGCCAGCCGGGCGGACCGCGAGCTGGCGCGCGGGCACGAGCGCGACCACGCGATCACGGTCCGCCGCGTGCGCCGCAGAAGCGCGGGCGGGTAGTTTCTTGCACTAAAGACTGGCTTGTGGTGCAATGGCATTTCGCGCACGCAGCGCGATCCACGAAGGAACCAGGGATGGATTACACGACTGAGCTTCTCCTCCGCCTGTGGCTGACCGAGCGCCGCGAGGTCCGCCGGGCCCCCGTCGCCGGCAACCGCCTGGCCGTCCTCGCCGTCCTCGTCATGGACGGGCCGCAGACCCCCACCCAGCTCGCCCGCGGCACCGGGCTGAGCTCGGGCGGGCTCACGCCCGTGCTCGACGGGCTCGTCGCCGACGGCTTCCTCGAGCGCCGCGCGCACCCCTCCGATCGCCGCAGCAGCGTCGTGGAGGCCAGCGTGGCCGGCCGCGAGGCGGTCACCGCCGCGGCGGCCCAGCTCGACGAGCGCGTGCGACGCGCGCTCGACCAGCTCGACGAGCGCGAGCGGACCGTCGTCGAGCGCTTCTGCCAGCTCTTCCTGAACGGCGACGACCGGGAGAGGCAGCCCGCCGACGCGCTACGGTGACGCGGTGTCGCTCGAGGCGGAGATGCTCGCCTTCATCCGCGCCGGCCTGGACCATCACAACCAGACCTGCCCGATGACGCCGAGGGCGATCCTGCTCAACCCGGGCAACCACGAGCTCTTCGGCTGGGACGAGCTGTGGGGCATCCCCGTCCTGGCCGACGAGCGCGTCGCGGCCAAGCGCTTTCGCATCGACTGCGACGGCTCGGCCTTCGGGATCGAGGACGAGGTGGCCGACCTCGTCTCCACCGAGCGCGAGGCGGAGCGCCCGCTCGTCGTGCCCGCCGGGCCCCGCCCGGGGGAGCCCACCGCTTAGGACGCAGGGGAGGGCGGCGGCCGTCACCCGAAGGTGACGGTCACCTTGATGTCGTCCGGGCGGCGCTCGAGCGCCTGCGCCCACTGCTCGAGCGGCACGCGCCGGGTGATGAGCCCCTCGAGCCAGCCCCGGTCGGCGCGGGCCAGGGCGTGCGCCGCCAGCTCGTAGTGGCGGCGGTTCGCGTTCACCGAGCCGAAGACGACGTCGTTCTGGAGGACGAGGTCGCGGTTGAGCTGGCCCGCGTCGATCTCGAGCCGGCGTCCGGCCGGCGACACGCCGGTGAGGCAGACGATCCCGCCCGGGGCGGTGCTGGCCATGGCGTCGAACACGAGCTGCCCGACCCCCGTGCACTCCACGACGACGTCCGGCCGCAGCCCGGTCGCGGGGATGGTGCCCGCGTGGGGCGTCGCGCCCAGGTCGGCCACGAGGCGCGGCTTCGGGCCGGAGGTGACGACGTCGAGCACGTGCGTGTCGAGCCCGCGCTGCACCGCGAGCAGGGCGGCCAGGAGCCCGATGGGGCCGGCGCCGGTCACGAGGACGGTGCGCGCCGCCGCGCAGCCGCGGGCGAGGATGGCATCGATGTGGTCCCAGGCCTTCGCGAGGACGCTCGCCGGCTCGAGGAGCACGCCGACGCGCTCGAGGGCGGGGTCGACGCGCACGGCGAACTCGGGCTCGACCCGCCAGCGCTCCGCGCCGAAGCCGTGCAGCGCCTTGATTCCCCGCTCCGTGTACTCGCCGTTGCGGCACATGTCCCAGCTGCCCTGGGCGCAGCAGCTGCAGGGGACGGGGTCGGGGCGGCGGACGATGCCCACCACGAGGTCGCCCGGGGCGAAGCCCGAGCCCTCGGGCGCCTCGAGCACCCGGCCGAGCGACTCGTGCCCGAGGACGAGGCGCTCCTCGCCGGGCGGCGCCCAGCCGTACTCCCCGCGCGTGATCTCGAGGTCGGTGCCGCAGACCCCCAGCGCGAGGGCCCGGGCGAGGACGGCGCCAGTTTCGGGGGCGGGCTCGGGCACCTCGGTCAGCGCCGCGGAGCCGGGCCGACCGGGCACGACGGTCAGCGCCCTCACGCGCGCGCCCGCTCCGCGCGCTCGAGCGCGGGCGCCGCCGCGGTCGCCCGGGTGAGGGCGAGCGCGCTGTTGACGAGGCCGATGTGGCTGAACGCCTGGGGGAAATTCCCCACGAGCCGCCGGGCGCCGACGTCGTACTCCTCCGAGAGCAGGCCGAGGTCGTTCACGAGGCCGACGAGGCGCGCGAAGAGCGCCTCCGCCTCCTCCCGGCGCCCGATGAGGACGAGGGCGTCGACGAGCCAGAAGCTGCAGGGCAGGAAGGCGCCCTCCCCCGGGGGCAGGCCGTCGGCCGCCTCCTGCGTCTCGTAGCGCAGCACGAGGCCGTCGCGCGACAGCTCGCGCTGCACCGCCTCGACCGTGCCCACGATGCGCTCGTCGTCGGAGGGCAGGAAGCCGTAGGCGGGCAGCAGCAGGAGCGCGGCGTCGAGCGCGCGCGAGCCGTAGGCCTGGGTGAAGGTGCCCCGCCGCACGTCGAAGCCCCGCTCGCACACCTCGGCGTGGATCTCGTCGCGCAGGGCGCGCCAGCGCTCGAGCGGTCCCTCCATCCCGAAGCGCTCCACGGTGATCACGGCGCGGTCGAAGGCGACCCAGGCCATCACCTTCGAGTGCACGAAGTGGCGCCGCTCGCCCCGCACCTCCCAGATCCCCTCGTCGGGCTCTCGCCAGCCCTCCTCGAGGAACTGCAGGAGCGCGCGCTGCAGTCCCCACGCGTGCTCGTCGGGCTCGAGGCCGGCCTCGCGGGCCTGGAGCATGGCGTCCATGAGCTCGCCGTACACGTCGAGCTGGAACTGCCGCGACGCCGCGTTCCCGATGCGCACGGGCCGCGAGCCCTCGTAGCCCGGCAGCCACTCGAGCTCGACCTCCGTGAGCCGCCGCTCGCCCGACGGGCCGTACATGATCTGCATGTCCGACGGCCAGCCCGCGCAGGAGCGCAGAAGCCAGTCGCGCCACGCGGCCGCCTCGTCCGTGTAGCCCACGTCGAGGAGCGCGAGCAGCGTGAGGGTGGCGTCGCGGATCCAGCAGAAGCGGTAGTCCCAGTTGCGCGGGCCGCCGAGCTGCTCGGGCAGGGAGGTCGTCACCGCGGCGACGATGCCGCCCGTCGGCGCGTAGGTCATCGCCTTGAGGGTGATGAGCGAGCGCTGCACGAGCTCGCCCCAGGGGCCGGGGACGGCGCAGCGCGACGACCAGGCCTCCCACCAGCGCGCGGTGTCCTCGACCGCGACGCGGGCGTCGACGGGGCGCGGCGCCGAGCGCTCCGACGGATGCCAGGTGAGGACGAAGGGCACCTCCTCGCCCTCGCCGACCGTGAAGTCGGCGCGCGTGGTCAGCCCCTCGCCGCGCAGGGGGGCGGGGGTGGCGAGCAGGACGGCGTCGGGACCGGCGACCGCGGTGAGCACGCCGGCCTGCTGGCGGACCCAGGGGATGACGTGGCCGTAGTCGAAGCGCAGCACGAGCTCCATCGTCATCGGCACCCGGCCGCGCAGGCCGCGCACGAGCCGCACGAGGTCCGGCGCCTCGCCGCGCGGGGGCATGCAGTCCGTGACCCGCACGACGCCCTCGTCCGTCTCGACGTCCGTCTCGAGGACGAGCGTGCCCGGGCGGTAGCGGCGGGTGACCCGGTGCACCCGCCCCGCGGGCGCGAGCCGCCAGCGCCCGTGGCGCTCGTCGCCGAGCAGGGCGGCGAAGCACGCGCCGGAGTCGAAGCGGGGCAGGCAGAGCCAGTCGATCGAGCCGTCGCGGCCGACCAGCGCGGCCGTCTGGGTGTCGCCGATGAGCCCGTAGTCCTCGATGCGCAGGGGCACCGCGGGCTACAGCGAGAACCGGTCCCGGGGCTCCTCGAGCTCGACCTCCACGTCGTCGCCGTCGAAGCTCACGTGGCCCGTGACCTTCAGCGCGTCGGCGAGCGGTGCCTCGTAGCTCCAGGCCGCGTCCTCGTGGCGCCGTCCGTCGACCTGCACGGACCAGTAGCTCGCCTCGCCCTTGTAGGGGCAGCGCGTGCGCTTCGCGCTGGGCACGAGCGCACCGGGGGCCACGTCGGCGGTCGGGAGGTAGACGCGCGGGGGCAGGCTCGTCTCGTATAGGAGCTTCGCGTGCTCGCTCTCGGCCACGACGACGCCCCCGATGCGCACCCGGGCGGGCCGCGTCGTCTCGAGCACGTCGATGCGGTGGTACGGATCGCGCAGGTGGGCGAAGACGCGCTCGTCCTCCACGTACCAGGCGTCGATGCGGTCCCAGTACAGGGCGACGTGCCCGCGCAGCCACCCCGCGCCCTCCATCGGGTCCTCGTAGCCCCACACGACGCTCTCGAGCTCGCGCTCGCCGACCCGGATGGACCAGTAGGAGGCGTCACCCTTGAACGGGCAGTGGGAGGAGCGGTCCGTGCGGACGAGGACGTCGGGGTCGACGTCCTCGAGCGGCACGTAGGGCACGGCGAGCATGCCCGTCTCGTGCAGGAGCTTGGCCCGCGTCGTGTCGAGCACCACGCGGTCGCCGACCACGGCGCGCAGGCGCCGGGGGTACGGCTCGAAGAGGATGCGGTGCTTCGGCGCGTCGTCGAGCGTGAAGTTGAAGGCTCCGCCGGGGTGCCCGGCCAGCGGACCCGTGCCGAGGGTGAGGGACATGGGACCAGCCTAGGCCGGGGGCCCGGCGGGCGCGACCCGCAGGCGCCGGCCGAACGCGCGCCGGAAGAGCTCCGTCTCGCGCTCGGCGGCCCAGCGCGCGACGCCGACCTCGCCCACCGCCTCGAGGTCGAGGCGCACCGCGCCGTCGTGCACCGCGACGTGGGCGGCGCGGACGGACTGGTCGCGCGGGCGCTCGAGGTCCTCGGCGAGGCGCAGCAGGGTGGCGAGCCGGTCCAGGCGCTGGCCGTCGCCCGGCCGGGCGAGCCGCGCGAAGGTCCCGAGCTCGGGCAGGCCCTTGCGGTGGAAGCGCGCGGCCTGGGCCACGAGCGCGACCTCCGCCGGGGCGAAGCCGGGCAGCCCCGCGCTGAGGATGATGTAGCGCGAGTGCTTGTGGTGGTCGTCGTAGTCGACGGCCACGCCCACGTCGTGGAGCATGCACGCCGCCCACAGGAGCTCGCGCTCGGTGGGGTCGCCGGGGTGCACCCCGGCGGCGGCCAGCTCGTCGAACATGCGGAGGGCCAGGGCGGCCACGTGGGCGGTGTGCGCGGGGTCCACCCCGTACTGGGCGGCGAGGTTGAGCACGCTCTCGCGGCGCACGTCGTCGAGCAGCGGCGGGTCCGTGCCCAGCAGCGCCTCGAAGAAGACGCCCTCCCGCAGCCCCGCCTCCGTCACCTCGAGCTCGTCGAAGCCGCCGACCTCGAGCACGGTCTGCACGACGACGGCGCCGGCCAGGACGAGGTCCGCCCGCGAGGGCTTGATCCCGGGCACCTCACCGCGCTGGGCGGCGGGCAGCGCGGCGAGGCGCTCGACGAGCGCGTCGAGCGCCTCGCGCTCGAGGGCGAACCCCTGGACGCCGATCGAGGGCAGGCCCGCCTCGAGCTGGGCGGCGACGGCGAGGTTGCGCACCGTGCCGCCCAGGCCGACGATCCGCCGCCCCGCGCTCGCGAGCCAGGGCGCGCTCGCGAGCTCGGAGGCGACGTGCGCGCGCAGCGCGCGCAGGCGCTTGCGCGAGGGCGGTTCCCCGTCGGCCAGGAAGCGCTCCGTCATCCGCACCGCGCCCAGGGGCCACGAGCCCGTCCCGCCGGCGCGGCGGTCGCGGACCTGCACGATCTGCACGGAGCCGCCGCCGATGTCGAGCACGGCGCCGTCGCGCAGGGTCGTCGAGTTCAGCGCGGCGAGGAAGCCGTAGCGCGCCTCCTCCTCCATGGCGAGGACGCGGACCGCGAAGCCGACCTGCTCGCGCGCGCGGGCCAGGAAGGCGTCGCGGTTGCGCGCGTCGCGGATCGCGCTCGTGGCCACCGCCCGCACCTCGGCGGGGGGCAGGCCGGTCGCCCGGCAGAAGTGGTCGAAGACCTCGAGCGTCTGCAGCGCCCGGGCCATCGGCTTGCGGCCGAGCTCGCCCGTCGCGGCGAGCCCCGCGCCGATGCGCACCGCCTCGTAGACCTCGTCCGTGCGCTTCCACCACCCCTCGCCGACCGTGTAGACGACGAGGCGGAACGAGTTCGAGCCGAGGTCGACGACCGCGACGCGCCCGCGGGGCACGGCGGGGCTGTGCCCGGCTCCCGGCCCCTCCCGCTCAGGCACGCTCGATGAGCTCGATCCGGTATCCGTCCGGATCGCGCACGAAGCAGATCCGCGAGCCGCCCTCGCGCACCCGGTAGGGCGGCCGCTCGGGCTCCACGCCGCGCTCGCGCAGCGCCCCGAGCTTCGCGTCGAGGTCGTCCACGGTGACCGCGACGTGCCCGTAGCCCGTGCCGAGCTCGTAGCCCTCGACGCCGAAGTTGTGCGTCAGCTCGAGCCGGTCGGCGTCGCCGGGCAGCCCCATGAACACGTTGACCGCCTCGTCGCGGATGGGCAGCCGCCGGCGCTCCTCGAAGCCCAGGGCCTCGTAGAAGGCGACAGACCGGTCGATGTCGCCGATCCGGTAGCAAGTATGGATGAGCTCCACGGCGCGGAGGGTACCCCCGCGCGCATGGCCATCACCGAGCAGCAGATCCAGGTCCGCGAGGTCACGCACTTCCAGCCCTCGTGGACGGAGTCCTCGCCCGGGCAGCCCGGGACGTACACCTTCCAGCTCATCCTGGACAACGGGGCCGACGAGGTCGTGCTCACCCTCAACGAGGACGACGCGGACAACCTCTTCGACTGGCTCTCGTCGTCGCCGCGCCCCGTGTACTTCGACCTCTCCCGCCGCGTGCTCATGCTCGGCGTCCGGTCCATCGGCAACTGATGGCCATCGTGCGCCCCGGCCAGACCTGGCGGACTGACCGGGGCAGCGAGGTCTACGTCGACGAGGTGCAGGGCGGCCGGGTGGTCGGCACCCTCATCAGCGGTCTCGAGCCCGATGCCTTCTCGGCGGCCACGCTGCCGCTCACGGAGTTCGCGCGCTTCGAGCTCTCGGAGGACGTCCCGGGCGAGGACGCCTAGCCGGGTACTCTCGACCTCGTGCGCATCGAGCGGTCCCTGCAGCCCGAGTTCCTGTCGAACACCTACCTCGTCACGGATGGCGACAGCGCCTTCCTCGTCGACGCTGGCGGGCCCGTTGGGCCCCTGCTCGACCTCGGCGCGCCGATCACCCACGTGCTCGTGACCCACCGCCACGGCGACCACGTCGCCGAGCTCGGCGAGGTGCTCGAGCGCCACCCCGACGCCGCCGTCCTCGCCCACCCCGAGGAGGAGGTGCTCGGGCGCACGGGGACGATCGGCGACGGTGACGTCGTGCGCATCGGCGACCTCGAGGTGCGCGCCATCCACACGCCCGGCCACACCTCGGGCATGCTCGCCTTCTACGTCGGCGACGAGCTGTTCACCGGCGACACCCTCTTCCGCGGCTCCGTCGGCGGCGTCCGCGCCCCGGGCTCCACGAGCTACGCCGACCTGCGCTCCTCGATCATGGACCGCCTGCTCACCCTGCCGCCGCAGACGCGCGTGCACCCCGGGCACACGGACGCCACCACGGTCGGCGAGGAGCTCGAGCGCAACGCCTTCGTGCGCGTGTGGCGCGGCCTGGACCCCGAGGGCGACGAGCCCTGCCGGGCGCTCGGCGAGCCCGCGACGCTCGTGCTCTGGGCGCCGGACTACGACGGGGGCAACAAGGCCTGGGTGCGCTGGCCCGACGGCCGGGACGACATCGTGCCCGGCTCGCGCGTGGAGCGGGGCTGATGGCCGAGCCCCAGGACGGGATCCCGACCTCCCGCATCGCGCGCTCGACGCGGATCGCCCGGCTGGCCGGGACCCAGGCCGCGAAGCAGATGGGCACGCGCGCGGCGGGCGTGGTGCGCTCCGACGAGGCCCAGCGCGAGGCGCTGGCCCGCCGCCAGCTCGAGACGGCCGAGCAGCTCGTCGCTGCCCTGGGGACCATGAAGGGCGCGGCCATGAAGCTCGGCCAGGTCATGTCATTCCTCGACGTCGGCCTCGTGCCAGAGGAGTACCGGGAGGAGTTCCAGGCGAAGCTCGCCGAGCTGCGCGACGCCGCGCCGAAGGTGTCCTTCCGCGACATGCGCCGGGTGCTCGAGCAGGAGTACGACGAGAGCCTCGACGAGGTGTTCGAGACCTTCGACCCCGTGCCCATCGCCGCGGCCTCGATCGGCCAGGTCTACAAGGCCCGGCTGCACGACGGGCGCGACGTGGCGGTCAAGGTGCAGTACCCCGGGGTGGCCAACGCGGTCCGCGCCGACATGCAGAACCTCGGGCTCATCCTGCGCGTCATGAAGCGCATCGCCCCCGGCATCGACGTCAAGGCGGTCGCCGCCGAGGTGGGCGAGCGCATCGAGGAGGAGCTCGACTACGAGCTCGAGGCCCAGAACCAGCGCACGCTCGCGCGCATCCACCGGGGCCACCCGTTCATCGTCGTGCCCGAGGTGGTGACCAGCCTGTGCCGCGAGCGGGTGATCGTGAGCGAGTTCGTCCAGGGCCGCGGCTTCGAGGAGCTCAAGCAGCTGCCCCAGGAGGAGCGCGACCGCCTGGGCGAGATCATCTTCCGCTTCTACTTCGGCTGCATGTACCGCCATCACCAGTTCTCGGGCGACCCGCACCCGGGCAACAACCTGCTGCTCGACGACGGGCGCATGGCCTTCTTCGACTTCGGGCTGTTCAAGCGCATCCCGGACGAGACCGCGGAGTTCGAGCTCGAGCTCCAGCGCCTGGGCATCGAGGGGCGCGGTGAGGAGCTCATCGCCGCCCTGCACGCCGCGGGATGGATTCGCGAGCCGTCCGCCTACACGCCCGAGGGCATCCTCCAGCAGTTCCGCGACTTCACCTGGTGGTACACAGACGACGACGAGATCGAGCTCACGCCGGAGATCGCCAGCGAGGTCGTCATCGAGATGTCCGACGTGCGGTCCTCGTACTTCGGCCAGATGCGCCATGAGACGCTGCCCGCCGACCACCTCTTCGGCCGCCGCCTCGAGACGCTGACCCTCGCGGTCCTCGGGCAGCTCCACGCCACGGGCAACTGGCACCGCGTGG
>JALYMR010000130.1 GCA_030773615.1 Actinomycetota bacterium | reverse complement strand
CGACGGCGTGACCGCGAGCCGGCGAGCGGGGACCGGTGACGGCCGTGACCAGGCCATCAACGTCGCGGTGCCGCCGGACACGCATGCCTGACGCGACCGGCCTGGAGCTCCTGGCCGGCGAGCTGCGTGACATGGACCCCGACACCGTGTTCGGCACGGTTTTTCACCGTGGGCAGGCCACGATCGAGATCGCGCCGCACGCCATCCGGCCCACGCTGCTGCACCTGCGCGAGCGCGGCTACCGCTTCCTCGCCTCGCTGCACGGCCTGGACTACTACCCCGACGAGCCCCGCTTCGGGATCATCTACGAGCTGCTCGACATGCAGCGCGTCGATCGCATCCGCGTGAAGCTCCGGCTGCCGCTCGAGGCGGCCGAGGTCGATTCCGTGACGCCCGACTGGCCCACGGCGAACTTCCAGGAGCGCGAGGTCTTCGACATGTTCGGGGTCGTCTTCCACGGCCACCCCGATCTGCGGCGCATCCTCATGCCCGAGGACTACGAGGGCTACCCGCAGCGGCGCGACTTCCCCATCGGGGGCGAGCCCGTCCTGTTCACCTACAACCAGGCGCAGGGGACGCAGTACAGCGACTGATGGCCGTCACGCCGACGAACTACCGCCAGATGGAGGACTCCATCACCCTCGCCCCCGCTGAGCGCGTGGAGGCGCCCGAGGGCGAGCAGGAGCTCCTCACGATCAACCTCGGGCCCCACCACCCCGCCACGCACGGGGTGCTGCGGCTGCTCACCACGCTCGAGGGCGAGGTCGTGCGCGACGTCAAGCCGATCATCGGCTATGTCCACACGGGCATCGAGAAGACCTGCGAGGACAAGAGCTACTGGAAGGCCATCCCCGTCGTCGAGCGGATGGACTACCTCGCGTACTACTTCAACGAGTACGCCTTCTGCGGCGCCGTCGAGACGCTGCTCGACCTCGAGGTCCCGCCCCGCGCGCAGTACCTGCGGGTCATCCACATGGAGCTCAACCGGATCATGAGCCACCTCGTGTGGCTCGGGACGGGCGCCCTGGACCTCGGGGCAATCACCATGTTCTGGTACGCGTTCCGTGAGCGGGAGAAGATCCTCGACCTCTTCGAGTACTCCTCGGGCGCGCGCATGCACCCGCGCTACTTCCAGGTCGGCGGGGTCATGGAGGACATCCCGGTCGGCTGGGACGACCGGCTGCGGGTCTTCCTTCGCGACATGCCCGGGCGCGTGCAGCAGTACCGCGACCTGCTCTCGAAGAACGAGATCGCCCTCCAGCGCCTGCGTCACATCGGCGTCCTCAGCGCGGACCGCCTGCTCGAGCTCGGGGTCACCGGGCCACTCCTGCGCGCCGCGGGCGTGCCCTGGGACCTGCGCAAGGCCCAGCCCTACTCGAGCTACGAGGACTTCTCCTTCCGGATCCCGGTGGGCGAGGAGGGCGACAACTGGGACCGCTTCGCGGTGCGCCTGGCCGAGATGGAGGAGTCCGTGCGGATCATGGAGCAGGCCATCGAGGGCCTGCCCGAGGGCCCGCACATCACCGACGACCGCAAGATCCGCCTCCCGCCCCGGCACGAGCTGGCGATCTCGATGGAGGCGACGATCCACCACTTCAAGCTCGTGACGGAGGGCTTCCGGGTCCCGCCAGGCGAGGCGTACTTCCCCATCGAGGGCCCGCGCGGCGAGTACGGCTGCTTCGTGCGCGCCGACGGCTCCGCGAAGCCCGCCCGCGTGCACATGCGCGACCCGAGCTTCGTGAACCTCCAGGCCTTCTCCGAGATGGTCGAGGGGTCGTACATCGCCGACCTCATCGCCACCCTGGCCATGCTCGATCCCGTGCTCGGCGGCATCGACCGCTGAGGCCGCGATGACGCCGAGCCCGCACCACGAGCGCGACGACGCGCTCGCCGTCCAGGGTCCCGCGGGCCAGCGCGAGGAGCTGCCCCGGCTCGATCCCCGCCGCCGCGGGCCGCAGGTGCCCCGCTTCAGCCACGGGTCCCGCGTCCCGGGGTGGGACGACCCCGTCGACCCGGACAAGGACCCGTCGCCCGTCCCCGACCTCGCCACGACGCCGGTCCCCGCCGACCTGCGCCTGGAGATCGAGGGCCACATGGCGAAGTACCCCGACCGGCGCTCGGCGTCGATCCCCGCCCTGGCCGCCGCCCAGCGGCGCTACGGGTGGTGCTCGCCCGAGGCCTTCGAGCAGGTGGCAGCGGTCATGCAGCTCACCCCGGCCTACCTCACCGCCGTGGCGTCCTTCTACGACATGCTCAAGACGGAGCCCGTCGGCGCCCACCACGTCTACGTGTGCACGAACATCTCGTGCTCGCTCAACGGGGCCGACGAGCTGTTCGACCGCGTCGTGCGCGAGGTCGGGGCCGACCCCGAGCTCAACGTCCAGCACTTCGAGTGCCTCGGCGCCTGCGACATGGCCCCGATGATCAGCGCCGACGGGGTCTACGTAGGACCGGTAGGCATCGACGAGGTGCCCGAGCTCATCGCCCAGGTTCGCGCGGGCGAGGCGCCGCTGCCCGAGAAGCAGCTCCAGCGGCGGCGGAGCACGGACCCGAACGCGAACACGAAGGACTTCCCGCCCCACCCGCCGATCGCCCAGCGGGCGATCGCGGGCGGCGCCTTCCCCGTGCGCGCCCCCCAGGGGCTCGGGACCGCCGGCCCCGAGATGCCCACGGAGGAGGAGGGCGGCCCGCCGGCCCCCGCCGAGCAGGCCCCCATGGACAACTACGACGAGACGAAGACCCAGTCGAGCAGCCTGTGACCCAGCATCTCCTCTTCCATGACATCGACGAGCCCGGCCTGGCCACGCTCGAGGTCTACGAGCGCCGCGGGGGCTACGAGATGCTCCGCAAGGCGCTCGCCATGCCCCGCGAGGCTGTCCAGCAGGAGCTCCTGGCCTCGGGCCTGCGCGGCCGTGGCGGCGCCGGCTTCTCCATGGGCAAGAAGGCGTCCTTCATCCCCGCGGGGGCGATGGACAAGTACCTCGTGTGCAACGCGGACGAGTCCGAGCCCGGGACGTTCAAGGACCGCGAGCTCATGACGAAGCAGCCGCACATGCTCATCGAGGGCATGATCATCGCGGCCTACGCCGTCGGGGCGAACCGCTCGTTCATCTACATCCGCGGCGAGTACGCGCTGCCGGCCGACATCCTCGACGCCGCGCTCGACGAAGCCGAGCGCGCCGGGTACCTCGGCGAGCGGATCCTGGGCTCCGAGCACTCCCTCAGCCTCGTGGTGCACCGCGGCGCCGGCGCCTACATCTGCGGCGAGGAGACCGCGCTGCTCGACTCGCTCGAGGGCAAGCGCGGCAACCCGCGCCTCAAGCCCCCGTTCCCCGCCAACCAGGGCCTCTACCAGGGCCCGACGCTCATCAACAACGTCGAGACGCTCATGACCGTCGTGCCCGTCCTGCGCCTCGGCGGCGAGGAGTACGCCAAGATCGGGACGGAGACCTCGACGGGCACGAAGGTCGTCTCCGTCTCGGGCAACGTCCAGCGCCCGGGCAACTACGAGATCGAGCTCGGTGTCCCGAGCCGGGAGATCATCTACGGGCTGGCCGGCGGCCCGCCCCCCGGCCGCGAGGTCAAGCTCTGGTTCCCCGGCGGCTCCTCGGCGCCCGTGCTCACCGCCGACGACCTCGACCTGCCCTACGACTTCGACGCCATGGCGAAGGCCGGCTCCATGCTCGGCTCCGGCGCGATCATCGTCGTCGACGACTCCGTCTCCGTGGTCGACGTCGCCCTGAAGACCGCGAAGTTCTACCGCCACGAGTCGTGCGGCAAGTGCACCCCGTGCCGCGAGGGCACGAACTGGACCGTGAAGATGCTCGAGCGCGTCGACCGCGGCCTGGCCACGCCCATGGACCTCGACATCATGGCCTCCGTGTGCGAGCAGATCATCGGCAACTGCCTGTGCGTGCTCGGCGACGCGATGGCCATGCCCGTGGGCTCCATGGTCGCGAAGTTCCGCGACGAGTTCGAGGCCCACATCGAGGGCGCCCGCGCGCGCAACCCCTACGGTGACGAGGCGCCCGCCTTCGACCCCGTGCTCGTCCAGGGCGCGGCCGCCTAGCCCCATGCCCAGACCGCAACGCCGCGACATCACCTTCACCATCGACGGGCGGGAGGTCACCGCCCCCGAGAACCTCATGCTCGTCGACGCCGCGAAGCACGGCGACGTCGAGATCCCCGTCTTCTGCTACGAGCCGCGCCTGGGCCAGCCCGTGGGCGCGTGCCGCATGTGCCTCGTCGAGGTCGAGGGCATCCCGAAGCTCCAGACGGGCTGCTCCACCCCGGTGAAGGACGGCATGGTCGTCCACACCCAGACCCAGCGGGTGAAGGAGGCGCAGGAGGCGGTCGTCGAGTTCCTGCTCATCAACCACCCCATCGACTGCCCCGTCTGCGACAAGGGCGGCGTCTGCCCCCTGCAGGACATCTCCTTCGGCTGGGGCGGCGGGCGCTCGCGCTTCATCGAGCCCAAGCGTCACTTCCAGAAGCCGCTGCAGCTCTCGCCGCTCATCGCCATCGACCGTGAGCGGTGCATCCTCTGCTACCGCTGCGTGCGCTTCAGCCAGGAGGTCAGCGAGGACTACCAGCTCGTCCTCAACGAGCGCGGGGCGGAGACCTTCGTCACCACCTTCGACGGGCACCCCTACGTCGCCCCGTTCAGCGGCAACATCACCGACCTCTGCCCGGTGGGAGCGCTCACCGCGCGCTCGTTCCGCTTCCGGGCGCGGCCCTGGGACATGGAGGGCGGCGGCTCGGTGTGCAACTTGTGCCCCTCCCAGTGCAACGTGGAGTTCATCGTCCGCGACGACCGCGTCGTGCGCACCGACAACCGCAACCACGTCGGCGTGGACGACGGCTGGCTGTGCGACAAGGGGCGCTTCGGTTACCAGAGCGCCCACGTCGACGAGCGCATCGTGCACCCCATGGTCCGCGACGGCGGCGAGCTGCGCCCGGTGAGCTGGGAGCGCGCGCTCGAGGAGGCCGAGCGGCTCCTCGCCCGCTCCCGCGGCCGGGTGGGCGCCGTCGCCGGCGGCGAGACCACGAACGAGGAGGGCTTCCTCCTGCAGGCGCTCATGCGTGGGCCCCTGGGCTCCCCGCACGTCGACTCGCGCGCCGGCGCCCCGCTCTCGCGCGGGCTGCACGCCGCACTGCACCACCCCGACCTGCAGGCCACGGTGCCCGACCTCGAGTTCGCCGACGCCGTGCTCGTGCTCGACTGCGAGCCCGTCGACGACATGGCGATCCTCGACCTGCGCATCCGCAAGGGGGTGCGCCGCCACGGGGTCAAGCTCGCGGTGGCCACGAGCCGCCCGTCCTCCCTCGACCCGAACGCGGCCGCTGTGACCCGCTTCGCCCCCGGCGCGGGCGAGGCGTTCTGCGCGGCGCTCGACGCCGCGC
>JALYMR010000129.1 GCA_030773615.1 Actinomycetota bacterium | reverse complement strand
GCCTTGCGCCGGCGGGCGCGCCGCGGGCTCGCCGCGACCCCCTCGCCGCCGCGCTCCTCGCGGGCTCGGGGCTCGTGTGCGGGGCCGTCGGCGTGGGGGGCGGGTTCCTCATCATCGCGGTGCTCCTGTACCGCCAGGGCGTCCCGATGCACCTCGCGAAGGGCACCGGCCTGCTGCTGACCGTCGCCACCGCCGGTCCCGCGCTGCTCGGCAAGGCGCTCACCGGGCAGGTCGTGTGGGACGCGGTGCCGGCGATCGTGGTGGCGGCCCTCGCCGGGGCGCTGATCGGGGTGCGGCTGGGTGCGGGCATCCCGGACCGGGTGCTGCGCCTCGCCCTCGCCGCGCTCGTGGGCGTGCTCGCCGTCCGGGTCTGGATCGACGTGCTGGGGGGGACGAGGTGGTGAACGTCCGCTCGGCCACGCTGCGGGTCAACGGCGTGCGCCTGCACCACCTGCGCGCCGGGGAGGGCCCGCCCGTCCTGCTGCTGCACGGCTGGCCCCAGACGTCCCACATGTGGCGGCGGGTGCTCGCGCCCCTCGCCGAGCGCCACACCGTGATCGCGCCCGACCTGCGCGGCTACGGCCTCTCCGACAAGCCGGCGGGGGGCTACGACAAGCGCACCATGGCGTCCGACGTCCGCGCCCTGGTGGCCGCGCTGGGCCACGAGCGCGTGAGCATCGTCGGCCATGACCGCGGAGCGCGCGTCGCCCATCGCTACGCGCTCGACCACCCCGGGGAGGTCACCCGGCTCGCGCTGCTGGACATCATCCCCACCCGCGAGGTTCGCCGGCGCCTCGACGCCGCCCTCGCGCCGGCCTTCTGGCACTGGCTGTTCCACGAGCAGCCCGACCTGCCCGAGCTGCTCGTGGGAGATCGGGTGCGCGAGTACCTCACCTTCTTCTTCGAGCGCTGGGCGCACCGGCGCGCCGCGCTCGACGCCGAGGCGGTGACCCACTACGTCGACGCCTTCTCGCGCCCCGGCGCGCTGCGCGCGGGCTTCGAGGACTACCGGGCCACCCCCACGGTGGACGCGCCGGCCGACGACGAGAGCGCGGCGGCCGGGCAGCGCCTCGAGATGCCGCTGCTCGTCCTCTGGGGGGCCCAGGGGCTCGTGGGCACGCTGCCCGTGCGCGAGATCTGGGAGGCCTACGCCCACGACGTCCGGGCCGAGCCCGTCGACGACTGCGGCCACTTCCTCGCCGAGGAGCAGCCGGAGGTCGTCGCCGAGCACCTGCTCGCGTTCCTGGCGCCCGCGGGGTGAGGTGCAACCCGGGGTGCAACATCGCGGGGGACGCGAGGAGGAGCAACGGCGGGCTGGAACACTGCCGGGCGCTGACGCGCCATGGGCGGGGCGCCAGCCGTCCGCTGCCCGACCCCTGACCCTCGGAGACCGTCGTGACGCAATTCGGTTTCGTGCTTGACCAGAGCCGGTGCATCGGCTGTCACGCGTGCACCGTCGCGTGCAAGGTCGAGCACGGCATGGAGCTCGGCGTGTTCCGCACCTGGGTGAAGTACATCGAGCGGGGCGAGTTCCCCGACGTGCGGCGGCACTTCTCCGTCATGCGCTGCAACCACTGCACGGACGCCCCGTGCGTCGAGATCTGTCCCGTGGAGGCGCTCTACAAGCGCGAGGACGGAATCGTCGACTTCGACACGGACCGGTGCATCGGCTGCAAGGCCTGCCTGAACGGGTGTCCCTACGACGCCCTGTACATCGACCCCACGTCGCACACCGCGCAGAAGTGCAACTTCTGCGCGCACCGGGTGGAGGTCGACCTCAAGCCGGCATGCGAGGTCGTCTGCCCGGCCGACGCCATCATCTCCGGCGACACGCACGACCCGGACTCGGAGATCAGCCGCCTCATCGCGAGCATCCCCACCTCCCAGCGCGCCCCCGAGCAGCACACGGGGCCAAACGTCTTCTACATCGGAGCCGACGAGGCCGCGCTGAACCCGCTCGCCTCCGCCGGCGACGGGTCCTACATGTGGTCGCAGATGAAGCCCGAGGACCAGCTCAAGCAGGCGCCGCTGCTCGATGAGGCCAAGGCGGTCACTCGCGCGGACATCTCCCACCCCATGCCCTGGGGCTGGAAGGTGTCGAGCTACTTCCTCTCGAAGGGCATCGCCGCCGGCGCCATGATGCTCGCCGCGGTGCTGCTCATGATCGGCCCTGAGGGCTCCCTGCTGGCCGACGTCGTGCCCGGCGTGCTCGCGCTCGTCGGCATCGCCGTCACCGGGCTCTTTCTGGTCTGGGACCTCAAGCAGCCCAAGCGCTTCTGGTACCTGTTCCGCTACCCGCAGTGGCGCTCGTGGCTGGCCCTGGGAGCGCAGTGCATCAACGCCGCCGCGCTCGCGGCCCTGGTCTTCACCGTCGCCGCGGTGTTCGGCTGGGACGGGCTGCGCGACGTGATGCGCTGGGTGATGATCCCGACCGGGTTCCTGCTCGCCGGCTACACCGCGTTTCTGTTCAACCAGTGCGAGGGGCGCGACCTGTGGCAGAGCCCGCTCCTGCTCCCCCACACGATCGTCAACGCGCTCGTGGCGGGTGCGAGCGCCCTGGGCATCGTCGCCCTGTTCACCGCCGAGCCGCGCGAGCTCACCGAGGTCCTGACCTGGATCCTCATCGGCGGCCTGCTGCTCAGCGGCGCGCTCATCGGGCTCGACGTGTTCGGCAAGCACCCGACGCACCAGGCCGACCGGGCGGCCCAGAACCTGCGCAAGGACCTGTTCGCCCGCCGGTTCTGGATCGGCGGGATCGCCGTCGGCATCGTCGTCCCGCTCGTGCTCGCGGCGATCTCGGTCGCCGCCGGCGCGGTGGCGCTGCTCGCCGTCGCCGGCCTGCTCGCGCTGGTCGGGCTCTGGTTTTACGAGGACGCCTGGGTCCGCGCGGGCCAGAGCGTGCCGCTCAGCTGATCGAGGAGGAGAACCAATGGCATCGGGCATCGACCGCAAGGGTGCGCGCCGACCGAACTACGGCTACCGCGACAAGCTGCTGCGGCAGGGGCCGCCGATCGAGCAGTGGGACAGCTGGACGGAGTACGACGCGAAGGCGTGGCCGCGCAAGGTCGCGAAGGAGTACACACTCGTCCCCACCGTCTGCTTCAACTGCGAGGCCGCCTGCGGGCTCGTCGCCTATGTGGACAAGGAGACGTTCGACGTCCACAAGCTCGACGTCCACCCGTACCACCCCAACAGCCGCGGCCACAACTGCGCGAAGGGCCCGGCGACGATCAACCAGCTGCAGGATCCCGAGCGGATCCTGTTCCCCATGCGCCGCAAGGGGCCCCGAGGCGGTGGCGAGTGGGAGCGCGTGAGCTGGGACCACGTGCTCGACACCTTCGCGGAGCGCATGCACAACGCCTTTGCCGCGGGGCGGCCCAACGACGTCTGCTACTTCGTTGGGCGCCCGGGCGAGGACGGCTTTGCCGACCGCTTCCTGGAGACGTGGGGCGCCGACGGGCACAACTCGCACACGAACGTGTGCTCGTCTGGTGGGCGTGCCGGCTACGGCTTCTGGATGGGCACGGACCGTCCGTCCCCCGACTACGAAAACGCGAAGTTCGTCCTGTTGTGCTCGGCGCACTTCGAGTCCGGCCACTACTTCAACCCCCACGCCCAGCGCCTCGTGGAGGCCCAGCAGCGCGGGGCGAAGATCGCCGTCATCGACCCCCGCCTGTCGAACACCGCCTCGCGCGCCGACTACTGGCTGCCGACCTGGCCGGGCACGGAGGGCGCGCTGCTGCTGGGCATCGCGCGGGTGCTGCTCGAGGAGGGTCGCTTCGACCGCGAGTTCGTGCGCCGCTGGGTCAACTGGAGGACCTACCTGAGCCATCGGGCGCCGACGGCCGAGGCGACGTTCGACAACTTCATCCGCGAGCTCAAGCGCGAGTACGCGCAGTACACGCCTGAGTTCGCCGAGCGCGAGACGGGCGTGCCCGCCGAGACCGTGGTCCAGGTCGCCCGCGAGATCGCCGCCGCGGCGCCCGCCTTCTCCTCGCACATCTGGCGCGCGGCGGCGGCCGGCAACCTGCACGGCTGGCAGATCACGCGAGCGATGTGGCTGCTGAACGTGCTCACCGGGTCCGTGGGGACGCCGGGGGGCGTCTCGCCGAACGCGTGGAACAAGTTCATCCCAAAGCCCTGGCGCAAGCCCGGGGCCAACTCCGTGTGGAACGAGCTCTCGTGGCCGCGCGACTACCCGATCGCGCACAACGAGATGAGCTTCCTCTACCCGCACTTCCTCCACGACGGACGCGGGCGCCAGGACGTGCTGTTCACCCGCGTGCTCAACCCCATCTGGACCTTCCCCGACGGCTACAGCTGGATGCGCGCCCTGCGCGACGAGGACAAGGTCGGCCTGCACGGGGCGATGACCCCGACCTGGTCGGAGACGGCCTGGTGGTCCGACTACGTGCTCCCGATGGGCCACGGCCCCGAGCGCCACGACACCCACTCCTACGAGACGTACTCCGGCCGGTGGCTCGGCTTCCGCCAGCCCGTTCAGCGCGTCGCCATGGAGCGCCTCGGCCGGCCGGTGGAGTTCACCTACCAGGCCAACCCCGGCGAGGTGTGGGAGGAGGGCGAGTTCTGGATCGAGGTGTCCTGGCGCGCAGACCCGGACGGCTCGCTCGGCATCCGCCAGTTCTACGAGTCCCCCTACCGGCCGGGCGAGAAGATCACGCTCGAGGAGTACTACCGGTGGATGTTCGAGCACTCCGTGCCCGGGCTGCCCGAGAAGGCGGCTGGCGAGGGGCTCGACCCGATGGGCTACATGCGCAAGTACGGGTGCGTGGAGATCTCCCGCGACGAGTACGCCCAGCACGACGCCCCGGTCGACGACCTCGAGGACACGGACGTGCTCGGCGCCGAGGAGACGGTCACGAAGCGCAGCTTCGATCCCAACCACCTGCCGCTCACCGGCCGGCCCGACACCGTCGCCGCGACGGTCGACGGCGCGCCCAAGCGGGGCTTCAACACCCCGTCGCGCAAGCTCGAGCTCTACTCGGAGTCCCTCGAGGAGTTCGGGTGGCCGGAGATGGCCACACCGGGCTACGCCCGCAGCCACGTGCACCACTCGCTCATCGACCACGAGAAGGGCGAGTACGTCCTGCTGCCGACCTACCGGCTGCCGACGCTCATCCACACGCGCTCGGGCAACGCGAAGTACCTGCAGGAGCTCACGCACAAGCACCCGCTGCTCGTGTGCCCGGAGGACGCCGAGCGCATGGGGCTCGGCAACGAAGAGCTCGCCCGCGTGGAGACGGAGATCGGCCACTTCGTGATCAGGACGCTCGTCACCGAGGGCATCCGCCCCGGCGTGGTCGCCGCGTCGCACCACATGGGCCGCTGGCGGCTCAAGGAGGACCAGGGCAACGAGCGCTGGTCGTCCGCGCTGGTCGACATGAACGAGCAGGACGGCTCCGTGCGCTTCCGCCAGCTCCACGGCGTGCAGCCGTGGGAGTCCGAGGACCCGAGCACGAGCCACGTGTGGTGGAACGATGCCGGCGTCCATCAGAACATCACGTTCCCCGTGCACCCCGACCCCATCAGCGGGATGCACTGCTGGCACCAGAAGGTCCGGGTGCGTGCGGCGGAGCCCGGTGACGAGTACGGCGACATCTTCGTCGACTTCGCGCGCTCGCGCGACGTCTACCGCAAGTGGCTCTCGTTGACCCGCCCCGCCTCGGGCGAGCTGCGACGCCCGATCTGGCTGTTCCGCCCGGTCAAGCCGACGCTGGACACGTTCCGGCTGCCCGTGGAGCAGCCCACGAGCGCGGCGGGGCGGGGGGCGCGGGCGCTCGCCGAGCATCTCCCGGAGCGCTTGCGCGGGCGGCTGCTCCGCTCGGACAGCGCTGCGTCCCCGCTCGGGGACGGGGCGCCGACGAGCGCGCTCGACTACGCGCAGGTCGTGGACTGGTCCCCCGAGCGGGTCTGGGGTCCGCTGCCGCAGACGGCGAGGCACAACGCAAACGGGAGGGCAGGGCGATGAAGAGCAGTTTGGAGATCGCGCAGGAGGCGGAGCTTCAGCCGATTGAGCGGATTGCGGAGGGGTTGGGGCTTGAGGCCGATGAGGTCGAGCCGTATGGGCGGTACAAGGCGAAG
>JALYMR010000128.1 GCA_030773615.1 Actinomycetota bacterium | reverse complement strand
CGCCCACCGTGCGGTGCCGGGGCGCGCGCCGCACGGCGCGGCGCTCGAGGCGCACGAGCCCCCTGGCCTCGAGGCGGCGCAGCGCGGGCAGGTCCGCCCCGGCGGGGCGGGGCAGCGCGGCGAGCAGCGCGCGCTGGCCCTCCGTGAGGCGCTCGCCCTCCCCCGGCGGCCGGCCGGCCCCCGCCCACCACGCCTCCTTCGCCCGGGCCCCGCTCGGGGGCGAGACGAGCGCCAGCGCTCGCGCGGGGGTCGAGCAGAACTCCGTGGCCACCCAGCCCGCGAGGTCGACCAGCTCGGCGGGCACGTCGGCGGCGAGCACGTCGCGGGGGGCGACGAGCCGCTCCGGCGCGACCTCCGTGCTCTCCGCGGTGCCCACGACGACGCCGAGCACGTCGCGGCGCCCGAACGGCACGACGAGCAGGGACCCCACGTCGACCCCGGGCGGCCGCAGGTAGTCGAACGGCCCCCGGACGAGCCGGGCGGTGGTCAGTGGCTCGACCTTCGCGATGGCGGGCACCCGCCCAGGGTCGCGGACGGGGCGGACGGCGGGGGCGCCTCGGCTACCCGGGCAGCCAACCGTCGCGGGGACGCGTCGGCTCGGGCCTCCGGGAAGCGCGCGTAGGCCTCCCGCGCGTCGGTCGTCTCGTGCTCGACGCCCGCGCCGTGGCGCAGCGCGGCCTGCTCGACGGGGTAGCCGCCCCAGTCCTCGCGCGCCTGGAGCGCGCCATCCGCGGCGCGGACCGCGTGGCGCTCGCGCGCGCCGACGGCCAGGACGACGCAGGACGCCGTGCCCGCACCCACGATGACGTGCCTCGTCCCCGCCGGGCAGTGCACGAGGTCCCACGGCCGCAACCGGCGTTCCTGCCCTCGACGACGAGGAGCGCCTCTTCGGACAGGACCAGGAAGTCCTCCTGGTCGGCCTCCCATCGAGCCAATGCGCTTCGACCACGTCGGCGTGCTCGTCGCCGACCTCGGCGTGCTCGTCGCCGACCTCGGCGCGGCGCGAGCCTTCGCCCGCGACGTCCTCGGCCTCGGCGACCCGCTCGCGGACTTCGAGGCCCCCGAGCACGGGCTCAGCGGCGCGTTCTTCGCCCTGGGCGCCGGCCGGCTCGAGGTCCTGCGCTTCGAGCGGCCCGGCGACCGGCTGCCGGCCGGCGAGACGGCGGGCATCGACCACGTCGCCGAGGCCGCGCGGCTCGCGGCGCACGGCGTCGAGTTCCGGGGCCGCTCGATCCCGCGCCCGTCGACGCGCCCGTGCTCATGCGCGGCCACCGCCACCTCTGGACGCGGGCGGGGACGTCGGGCGGCATCCCCGTGCAGCTCGTCGAGGCGCCGCGCTAGGCGGCGGGCCTGAGGACGCCGGGCGACGTCGCTGCGGCGTTTCACCCCCGCCGCGATGCAGCGACGGCGGGGCGCGCGGAGCGGTCGTGGCGCCGGGCACCCGGGTGGTGACGTGTGCCCCGGGAGCCGGCTCAACTCGCCAGACGACGAGCGCGGTCAGGCGCCGCGGATGGGTGGGACGAGAACGTCACGCCCAGTGACGGGCGTCTCGTCCCACCGACCCCCCGAAGGCCCGTCGTCAGTCGCCCGCCGCCCCGATCCACCCCGCCAGCGCCCTGACCCTGCCGGCCCGGACGAGCGCGCGCACGACGGGGTACTCGCTCCCGTCGCCGTAGGGGCTCGTCGCCGTCCGCAGCCACCAGGAGCCCTGGCGGAACTCGGCCGATCGATGGCGCTCGGGAATGGTGGAGGACGGTCGCCGACGCGAAGCCCCTTCCACGTCCGGAAGCGCCTTCCCCGCGCCGTGAAGGTCTAGGCGAAGCCCCCGCGCGGGCCGCAGACCGTCTGTCCGGCCGGAGGGAGGCCGAAGTTGGCGAACAGCACGCGCAGCCGCAGCCCTCGCCAGTCGGCCCGGCACGCGTCGTCGCCGAGCTCCCGGGCCACCGATGGGGGTCCGAACGCCCCGCGAGCCCCTGCCGGGGTGGGGTTCCTGCCGATCCGGAACGGCCCGATGCGCGAGACGGTGCCGCCGGAGACGCGGACCACGAGATCGCCACCGCTCCCCTGCGGCCCCCTGCGGGCGCGCGCGTCGTCGGTCACCGCGACCGTCGACGTACCGATGGCCAGCGTCACGAGCGCACGTCGCACCTGCATGGCGTACCTCCGTCGCAGCCGATGAGCCCGGCGAGCTCGAGCCCGCCGCAACCGCCGCAGCGCCCGATCTCGGACACGAGCGCGAATCGGGTGGCTCGATCGGTTAGCTTCTCGCACCCGTCAACGACCATTGGGGAGGTGCTCGCTCTTGGGGCGTCCGTTCCGCACCGTGTGCGCCTTGGCCTGGGCGCTCGCCCTGCTCGTCGTGCCGACGTCGGCCCTCGCGCACGATCCCGAGGAGCACGACCAGGCGACAGGCCACGAGCCCGCGACCGTCGGGCCCGACCTCCGCCAGAACCTGAGGCTGCTCGCGTCCTCGCCGCTGGCCGACCGCGCCGCGAACAACCCGAACGCCGGCTCGGACCTCGCCTTCTGGGGCGAGCGCGCCTACGCCGGGAACTACGGCGGCTTCCGCATCTTCCACATCAGCCAGCCCTCGAGCCCGCGGCTGCTGTCCGACATCCGCTGCTTCGGCCCGCAGAACGACGTGTCCGTGTGGAACAACCGGATCCTGATCCTCTCGGTCGACGCACCCCAGACCACCGAGCGGTGCGGGAGCAGCCGCACGACGACCTACGCCCAGACCCCGGATGCCTTCGAGGGCCTGCGCATCTTCGACGTGAGCAACCCGTCCGAGCCCGAGTTCCTCACGGCCGTGCGCACGGACTGCGGATCCCACACGAACACGGTCGTGCCGGACCTCGCCAACGACCGGCTGCTCGTCTACGTGTCGTCCTACGCGCTCGGAGCGGGGGCCATCGGGCCGGACTGCGCCGCGCCCACCGCGGAGAGCCCGGTCTCGCACGACAAGGTCTCGATCGTCGAGGTCCAGCTCGGCCAGCCTGAGGACGCCGAGGTCATCAACGAGCCCTCGAGCATGTTCGAGGGCGGGCAGGTGTGCACCCCGTCGACGGTCAACCCGCTCGTCGCGGGCGATCGCGACTTCATCTGCAACCCGACCGACGACGACACGCGGCCCTTCGCCTCGCGGGGCTGCCACGACATCCAGGTCCTGGCCGGCGCCCGGCTCGCGGCGTGCTCGGCGCTCGCCGAGGGCCATCTCTGGGACATCTCCGACCCCGAGGAGCCCCGGCTGCTCAAGCGCGTCGACAACCCGAACGTGGAGTTCTGGCACAACGCGAGCTTCACGTACGACGGGCGCATCGTCGCCTTCAGCGACGAGGCCGGCGGCGGCGTCGAGGCCTGGTGCAAGCCGGGTGACCCGGACACGATCGGCGCGAACTGGTTCTACCCCGTGCCGGGCGACGCGACCGAGCCGCTCGGCCACTTCAAGCCCGAGCGCACGACGACGGGCAACTGCACCGCCCACAACGGCAACTTCCTGCCCGTGCGCGGTCGCTACGTCTACACGCAGGCGTGGTACAGCCTCGGCACGTCCGTCTCGGACCTGACCGACCTCGCCAACCCGCGGGAGATCGCGTTCTTCCAGGCCGGCGACCGCACGCCCGAGGACGCGACGAACACCTCGGCGGACACGTGGTCCTCGTACTTCTACCGGGGCTTCGTGTTCACGAACGACATCCACCGCGGCTTCGAGTCGCTCTTCCTGGGCGACCCCGCCCGGCGCCAGGCGCGCCGGCTGGGCCACGAGAACCCGCAGACGCAGGAGCGGGTGCTCTTCCCGTAGCCGGTGCTGCGCGGTCCGGGGGGCGACGGCGTCCCCCCGGACCGCCCTGTCGCCCTCGGCGGCGCCGGCCGCCCCTACCCCCCGTCCCGCGCCTCGAGCAGCCCCACGAGCCGCTCGAGCTCCTCCCCGCGCTCGTCGAGCAGCCGCGCCGCCTCGAGACGCAGCGCGCGCAGGTTCTCGGCGCTCGCGTCGTCGAGGTCGTCGTTCGCGGTGGTGAGCGACACCTGGAAGCGGAAGTAGGCCCCCTCGGGCAGGAGGTGGGCGACCTGGTGGTCGACCGTGTCGCTCACCCCGTCGAAGATCACCCCGAGCAGCGGGGCCGCGGGCAGCGCCCACTCGCGCACCCCCCAGTCGCGGATCTCCTCCCAGGGCAGGCGGCGGGTGAGCTCCCCCGTGCCCAGGGACACCATGAGGACCTCCCGCTCGGGGTGGTGCTTGCGCGCCTCCACGAGCGCGCACATCGCGGGGTTGTTCGCGAACAGGCCGCCGTCGACGAGCGACAGCCAGCCCGGCGGCTCGG
>JALYMR010000127.1 GCA_030773615.1 Actinomycetota bacterium | reverse complement strand
GCCCCCGTCGCCCCGGAGCCCGCGCCCGTCGCGCCGGGGCCCGCGCCCGTCGCCCCCGCCACGGACACCGACCTCGTCCCCGCGGGCTGACGTGGCCCTCGTCCAGCGCCGGATCGGCCTGCTTTTCGCGACGTTCCTCGTCCTGCTCGCGCTCGGCGGCCTGCGGGCCGGGTGGCTCGGGGTCGTGCGCGCGGACGACCTCGCGCGCGCCGCGGCCACCCAGCAGGTCGCCGAGGTCGAGGTGCCCGCCCGGCGCGGTGCGATCGAGGACCGCACGGGCGTGCAGCTCGCGGTCTCCGAGCCCGCCGCGGACATCGCGGCGACGCCCTACCTCGTGCGCGACCCGGTCGCGGCGGCGCGCCGCCTCAGCGCTCCGCTGCGGATCCCGGAGGGAGCGCTCGTGCGTCTGCTCTCCAAGCGCGACACGGGGTTCGTCTACCTCACGCGCGCGCTCCCGGGGCAGCGGGTGCGGGCGGTCGAGCGGCTGCGCCTGGAGGGAATCGAGATCGTCGCCGCCACCCGCCGCACGTACCCCCGGGGCCCGCTCGCCGCGCAGCTGCTGGGCACCGTGGGCACGGACGGGCGCGGCCTCTCCGGCCTCGAGTACGAGCACGACCGGCGGTTGCGCGGGCGCGACGGCGAGCGCCAGCTCGTGAAGGACGGCGTGGGCAAGCCGATCTCCGTGCGCGACGCGACCCCGGCCCAGGCCGGCCGCGACCTCACCCTGAGCATCGACGCGGGGATCCAGGACCGCGTGGAGAGCGTGCTCGCCGCCGTCGGCGAGCGCTACGCGCCCAAGGGCGCGACGGCGGTGGTGATGGACCCGCGCACGAGCGAGGTCCTGGCCATGGCGAACTGGCCGCGCGTGGACGCCAACGACGTGGCGTCCGCGCCGCCCTACGCGCGGCAGAACCGCGCCGTCGGGTTCACCTACGAGCCGGGCTCGACGTTCAAGGCGTTCACGGTGGCCGCCGCGCTCGAGGAGGACCGCGTCGAGCCCGACACCGCCTTCACGCTGCCGCCGACGATCCAGGTCGCCGACCGCGTGATCGGCGAGTCGCACCCCCGGGGCACGGAGACGATGACGACCGCGCAGATCGTCGCCCAGTCCTCCAACGTGGGCACGATCGGGATCGGCCTGAAGCTCGGCGCCGCGCGCTTCGACCAGTGGGTGCGGCGCTTCGGATTCGGGCACCCGACCGGGGTCGACCTCCCGGGCGAGGAGGCGGGCATCGTCCCCGCCCGGTCGAGCTACTCCGGCTCGTCCATGGGCAACCTGCCCATCGGACAGGGCGAGTCCGTCACGCCGCTGCAGCTCGCCACGGCCTACAGCGCACTGGCGAACGACGGGGTCCTGCGGGCGCCGAGCGTCGTGCGCGCGGTCGACGGGCGGCGCCTCGCCCTGCCGCCCGGGCGCCGCGTGCTCTCGCGCCGAACCGCCGAGCAGGTCCGGGCGATGCTCGTGGGCGTGGTGCGCACGGGGGGGACGGGCAGCGAGGCCGCGATCCGCGGCTACACGCTGGCGGGCAAGACGGGCACGGCGAACAAGGTCGACCCCGAGACGGGGCTCTACTCGCACGCCCGCTACGTCGCCTCGTTCGTCGGCTTCGCCCCCGCCCGCAAGCCGCAGCTCCTCGTCGCCGTGTTGGTCGACGAGCCCAAGGGGGCGATCTACGGCGGCGAGGTCGCCGCACCCGCCTTCCAGGCCATCGCGCAGTTCGCCCTGCCCTACCTCGGGATCGCCCCCGACTAGCGTCCCAGGCCGTGACGGACGCCGCCGCCAAGAGCGACCAGCGCCGCGCCGTCCGGGCTCGGCGGGCGGGCCGGCCAGAGTCCGAGCGCGAGGCGGCGGGGGCGGCGCTCGCCTCGCACGCCGGCCTCATCGACGCCCGGACCGTCGCCGCCTTCGTCGGGGGGCGCGGCGAGCCGCCAACCCTGCCGCTGCTCGGCGCGCTCGTGGACCGCGGGGTCCGCGTGCTCCTGCCGCTCCTGCGCGAGGACATGGACCTCGAGTGGGCCGAGCTCGGCTCGCCGGACGACCTGCGCCCCGGGCCGCGGGGAATCCTCCAGCCCGGCGGCCCGTCGCTCGGCCTGGAGGCGGTGGGCGCCGCCGAGCTCGTCCTTGCCCCGGCGCTCGCCGTGGACCGCGAGGGGCGGCGCCTGGGCCAGGGAGGCGGCTCGTACGACCGGGCCCTGGGGCGCACGGACGCCCCGGTGACCGCGATCGTCTTCGACGACGAGTTCCTCGAGGCCGAGGACGTCCCGGTGGAGGACCACGACCGGCGCGTGGACGCGGCGCTGACCCCGGGCCGGGGCGTGGTGTGGCTGCGAGGGCCGGGAGCGTGAGGCTGGGGGACCTCTTCGCGGGGGCGCCCCCCCAGGCGCGCGACGTGGAGGTCCGCGCCCTGGCCTACGACACGCGCGCGGTGGCGCCCGGCAGCGCCTTCTTCTGCGTGCGGGGCTTCACCCGCGACGGTCACCTGCTCGCGCCCGAGGCCGTGGCCCGGGGCGCGGTCGCGCTCGTCGTCGACCACCCGCTCGGCGTCGGCGTGCCCGAGGTCGTCGTGCCCGACGTGCGCGCCGCGATGGCCCCCGCCGCCGCGCGCCTGCACGGCGACCCGACCGCCCGCCTGCGCGTCGTGGGCATCACGGGGACGACCGGCAAGACGACCACGGCCTACCTCGTGCGCCACCTGCTCGAGGCGGGGGGGCTGCCGACGGGGCTGCTCGGCACCGTGAGCGCGGTCGTCGGAGGGGTGCAGACACCGGCGGTGCGCACGACGCCCGAGGCCATCGACCTCCAGGCGACCTTCCGCGCCATGCTCGACGCCGGCGACCGCGCCTGCGCGATGGAGGTCTCCTCGCACGCGCTGGCCCTCGGCCGCGCGGACGGCGTGCACTGGTCCGTGGCGCTCTTCACGAACCTCACCCAGGACCACCTCGACTTCCACCCGACCATGGAGGACTACTTCCTGGCCAAGCGCCGCCTCTTCGAGGCCGACCCGCGCGTCGCCGTGGTCAACGTCGACGACCCGTACGGCCGGCGCCTGGCGGACGAGCTGCGGGGCCGCGAGGGGCTCGTCACGATCGGCGTGCGCAGCGACGACGCGGGGCTGCGGGCGACGGAGGTCCGCGTCGACCTGGCCGGGGCGCGCTTCCGGGTGGGCGGGCTCGAGCTGCGCTCCCCGCTGCCCGGCGCGTTCAACGTGCTCAACGCGCTGGGCGCGCTCGCCGCCGCCCGCGCGCTCGGGGTCGACGACGCCGTCCTCGCCGACGGACTGGCGAGCGCGCCCCGCCCGCCCGGGCGCTTCGAGCCCGTCGACGAGGGCCAGCCCTTCGCCGTGGTCGTCGATTACGCGCACAAGCCCGACGCGCTCGAGGCGGTCCTGCGCGCGGCGCGGTCGCTCACGGCGGGCAGGCTCGTCGTCATCCTGGGCGCCGGGGGGGACCGCGACCGGGCCAAGCGCCCGCTCATGGGCGCGGCCGCCGCCGCCCACGCCGACCTCGTGCTCGTGACGACGGACAACCCCCGCTCGGAGGACCCGGAGGCGATCGCCGCCGAGATCCTCGCCGGCGCGCGCGGGGCCGGATCCGTCGAGGTCGTGCTGGACCGGCGCGCGGCGATCGAGCGCGCGCTGGCCCTCGCCGAGGCCGGCGACACCGTGGTCCTCGCCGGCAAGGGCCACGAGCGCTACCAGGAGCTCGCGGGCGGGGTGCGCGTGCCCTTCGACGACGTCGAGGTCGCGCGCGAGGCGCTGCGCGACCTGCGCGCGGCGGGCGTGCGCGAGTAGTGCGCGGATGGTCCGCCCAGCGGATGGCCGAGGCGGCCCGGGGGGACGTCGTGCGCGCGGCGCCCGGCGGGCCCGAGCGGGCCGTCGTGGACTCGCGGGCGGCGGGCCCCGGGGACCTCTTCGTGGGCCTGCCCGGCGCCCGGGTGGACGGCGGGCGCTTCGCGGGGCGGGCGCTGGACGCGGGGGCGTGGGGCGTTCTCGTCGCCCCCGAGCACGCGGCCGGGCTGGAGGAGGGGCAGGGCGCGATCCTGACCGCGTCCGACCCCCTCGGCGCCCTCCAGCGCCTGGCCACGGCCTGGCGGCGGGCGCTGGCCGCCCAGGTCGTCGGGGTCACGGGCTCGACCGGCAAGACCTCGACGAAGGACGTCCTGCGCGCGATGCTCGCGCCGCAGCGGCGCGTGGTGGCCACGGAGGAGAACCTCAACACGGAGATCGGGCTGCCCCTCACCGTGCTCGGCGCCCCCGCGGGCACGGAGGTCCTCGTCCTCGAGATGGCCATGCGCGGCGCGGGCCAGATCGCCGAGCTCGCCCGGATCGCCGAGCCCGACGTCGGGGTGGTCACGAACGTGGGCCCGGTCCACCTCGAGCTCCTGGGCACCGTCGAGCGGGTGGCCGCGGCGAAGGCGGAGCTCCTCGCCGGCCTGCGCGCCGGGGCGACGGCGGTCCTGCCCGCCGGTGAGCCGCTGCTCGACCCGCACCTGCGCGCCGACCTCACCACGGTCACCTTCGGCCCGGGGGGCGACGTGGAGGACCTCGGCGCCGTGGAGCTCGCGCACGCCTCGGCGCACATGCGCCTGAACGCGCTGGCCGCGCTGGCCGCGGCGCGCGCACTCGGGGTGGAGCCGCGGGGGCGCCTCGACGTGCGCCTCAGCGCCCTGCGCGGCCAGCGCCTCGAGCTCCCGCACCGGGTTCTCGTCATCGACGATTGCTACAACGCGAACCCGATGTCCGTGCGCGCCGCCCTCGACGACCTCGCCGCCACCGCGGCCGCCCGCGGCGGCCGGCGGCTCGCCGTGCTCGGCGACATGCTCGAGCTCGGGCCCGGCGAGCGGCGCTTCCACGAGGAGGCCGGCGCCCGCGCCCGCGAGGATGGCGTGGACGTGCTCGTCGCGGTGGGGTCCCGGGCCGCCCACATGGTCGCGCCCTTCGGCGGCGAGGCGCACCCCGTGCCCGACGCGGCCCGCGCCGCCGCGCTCGTGCCGCGGCTCGTGCGGCCGGGCGACACCGTCCTCGTCAAGGGCTCGCGCGGCGTGGGCCTCGAGGTGGTCGGCGAGGCGCTGCGCGACGCCGGCGTCCCCGCCTGATGGGGGAGGTGCTCATCGCCGGCACGTCGGCGCTGCTCATCTGCATGTTCCTCTCGCCGCGGTTCATCGCCTCCCTGCGCCAGCGGGCCTTCGGCCAGCACATCCGCGAGGAGGGCCCGGAGGGCCACCACGCGAAGGCGGGCACCCCGACGATGGGCGGCGTGATCATCTTCACCGCGATCTCCATTCCCTTCCTGATCCTCTCGGACTACGACTGGCGCTCGCTCGGGGTCTACGGGGTGGCGATGGCCTGCGCGGTGCTGGGCTTCGCCGACGACTACACGAAGATCGTCCGCCGCCGCTCCCTCGGGCTGCGGGCGCGGACGAAGCTCGGGGCGACGATCGTCATCTCGCTCGCCCTGTGGTGGGTCGCCACCCAGGAGGCGGGGCTGCCCGAGACGCTGCGCCTGCGCGTCGTCGACGTGCAGATCGACCTCGGCGTCTTCTACCCCGCCTTCATCTACCTCGTGGTGGCGGGCACGACGAGCGCGGTGAACCTCACGGACGGGCTCGACGGGCTCGCGGCCGGGTGTGCGGCGATCGTGCTGCTCGCCTACATCGGCATCACCTTCATCACCGCGGGCCAGCAGGACTTGGCGCTGCTCAGCGGCTGCCTCGTCGGCGCCTGCGTGGGCTTCCTGTGGTTCAACGCCTTCCCGGCGACGATCTTCATGGGCGACACGGGCTCGCTTGGCCTCGGCGGGGCCATCGCGGGTCTGGCGGTCATGACGAAGACGGAGATCCTGCTCGTGCTGCTCGGCGGGATCTTCGTCGTGGAGGCGCTCTCCGTGCTCATCCAGGTCGCCTCGTTCCAGGCCCTGCGCAAGCGGGTGTTCCTCATGGCCCCGATCCACCACCACTTCGAGCTGCGGGCCTGGTCGGAGACGAAGATCATCCTGCGCTTCTGGATCGTGGCCGCCATCTGCAGCGCGATCGGCTTCACCCTCTACCAGCAGTCGATCACCGCGTGAGCGCCCGGCCCGCGCTCCCCCGCGGGCCCTGGCTCGTCGTGGGCCTCGCGCGGTCGGGCATCGCCGCCGCCCGGGCCCTGCTCGCCCGGGGCGAGCGGGTCGTCGCGGTGGACGCCGGGCGCCCCGAGGTCCCCGACGGCCTCGATGCGCGCGTGGGCACGGACGGCCTCGAGGAGCTCGCGGCGGTGGGCGCGGTGGTCAAGTCGCCCGGCGTCCCCGCGGACGCCCCCGTCGTCGCCGCCGCGCGCGAGCGCGGGATGCCCGTGCTCGGCGAGCTCGAGCTCGCCTGGCGGCTCGTGCCCAACGAGGTCGTGGCCGTCACGGGGACGAACGGCAAGACGACGACGGTGGAGCTCCTGGGGGCGATGCACCGCGCCGCGGGGCTCGAGGTGGCGGTGGCCGGCAACGTCGGGGTGGCCTACAGCGGCCTCGCCGGCCGCCTCGCGGCCGAGGCCGTCGTCGTCTGCGAAGCCTCCTCGTTCCAGCTCGAGGACACGGAGCGCTTCGCGCCCGAGGGCGCCGTGCTGCTCAACGTCGAGCCCGACCACCTCGACCGCCACGGCAGCTTCGACGCCTACCTGGCCGCGAAGCTGCGCGCCTTCGCCCACCAGGGTCCCGGGGACGTCGCCGTCGCGCCCGACGGCCTCGAGCTCCCGGGGCGCGCCCGGCGGGTAGCCCCGCTCGCCGACCGCGACGGGCGCCTGTGGTGGGACGACGCGCCGCTCGTCGCCCACGAGGCGATCCGCCTGCGCGGCGTGCACAACCGCGCGAACGCCGCCGCGGCGGCCGCGCTCGCCCTCGCCCGCGGCCTGCGGGCCGACGCCGTGCGCGAGGCCCTGGCCACCTTCGCGGGGGTCGAGCACCGCCTGGAGGAGGTGGCGACGGTCGACGGCGTCCTGCTCGTCAACGACTCGAAGGCGACGAACGTGGCCAGCACGCTCGTCGCGCTGCGGTCGTTCGCGGTCCCCGTGCACCTCATCCTCGGCGGCCTGGGGAAGGGGCAGGACTTCGCGCCGCTGGGGGAGGCGGTGCGCGAGCGCGGCGTGCGGACCTACCTCATCGGCGCCGCCGAGGACGAGCTCGCCGCCGTCGTCGGGGGCGAGCGCTGCGGCGACCTCGAGCGCGCCCTCGACCGGGCGCTCGCCGCCGCGCGGCCCGGGGAGGTCGTGCTGCTCTCGCCCGCCTGCGCGTCGTTCGACCAGTTCGCCGACTTCGAGGCGCGCGGGCGGGCCTTCAAGGAGCTCGTCGCGGCGCGTCGAACGCCGGTCTGATGCGCCGTCCTCCGCGCCCCGCCCAGCCCCTGGAGCACAACATCCTGCTCACCGCGACCCTCGCCCTCATGGCCCTGGGCGCGGTGATGGTGTTCAGCGCCTCCTCCGGGCAGGGCGAGGGGACGGGCTACCTCGCGAAGTACGTGGGCTTCGGCGCGCTGGGCTTCGTCGTGCTGCAGCTCGCCTCCCGGGTGCCGCTCGAGGCCGTGCGGCGGGCCACCGGGCCGCTCCTGCTCGCGAGCCTCGTCCTGCTCGTCGCGGTGAAGATCCCCGGGGTCGGCCTCGAGGTCAACGGCGCCCGCCGCTGGCTCGGGGTCGGGCCGCTCACCTTCCAGCCCTCGGAGCTCGCGAAGCTCGCGCTCGTCGTCTACGCCGCGAGCCTGCTCGCGAAGGGCCCGCGCCGCCTGCGCACGCTCAAGGGCATCGTCAACCCGCTGCTCGTCGTGGCCGGCGGCCTGTGCGTGCTCGTCGCCTCGCAGCCCGACCTCGGCACCGCGCTGGTCATCGGGTTCACCATGGCGGCGATGCTCGTCGTGGCCGGCGCGCCTCTGCGCCACCTGACCGTGCTGGCCGGCGCGGGCGCGACCGTGGTGATGCTCTTCGCGCTCACCGCGCCCTACCGCCGCGCGCGCCTCGTCTCGTTCCTCGATCCCTGGGCCGACCCGGCCGGCGCGGGGTTCCAGTCCGTCCAGGGGCAGATCGCCCTGGGCTCGGGCGGGTTCCTCGGGCTCGGGCCCGGCCAGTCCGTGCAGAAGGTCTTCTACCTCCCCGAGGCCCACACGGACTTCATCCTGGCCGTGATCGGCGAGGAGCTCGGGGTGGCCGGCGTGCTCGTGCTGCTCACCCTCTACGCCATGGTCGCCTACGCCGGCCTGCGGGTGGCGAAGGGCGCGCGCACCGCCTTCGCGAGCTTCCTCGCCGCGGGGCTGACCTCGCTCATCCTCTGCCAAGCGCTGCTCAACGTGTTCACGGTGCTCGGGCTCGCGCCCCTCACCGGCGTGCCGCTGCCCTTCGTCTCCGCGGGCTCGACGAGCATCACCGTGCTCCTGGCGGCCGTCGGCCTCGTGCTCAACGTGGCCGCGCCCGCCCACACCCACCTGCGCGTCGTCGCGCCGCGCGGCGGGGAGAGACCGGGCGGTGACGCGGATCGTGATCGCGGCCGGCGGGACGGCGGGGCACGTGGTGCCCGCGCTGTCGGTCGCCGACGCACTGCGGGCTGAGGGCTGCGACGTCATCTTCGTCGGCGGCGAGCGGGCCGAGGCCGAGCTCGTCCCCGCCGCCGGCTACCCCCTGCGGTCGATCCGCGTCCGCGGGCTGAGCCGCACGAACCCGCTGCTCGCCGCGCGGGCCGCGGGGC
>JALYMR010000126.1 GCA_030773615.1 Actinomycetota bacterium | reverse complement strand
GGGGCGCCGGCGCCGGCGAGGGCGTCCGCGAAGCCCTCCAGCCGATGGGCGCTCGAGGTGAAGCCGGAGCCCTCGGGGGCCTCGTCGCCGACGAAGGCCACGCGCCGATGGCCGAGGTCGAGCAGGTGCTCGGCGGCCAGGCGCCCGCCCCGCACGTCGTCGACCCACACGCCCGCGACGCCCGGTGCCCGCGAGTCGACGAGGACGACGGGGACCTCGCGGCGCACGCGCGGCGGGAGGGGGAGGGAGAGCACGAGCAGGCCGTCGACCGGCCCGGCGGCCAGCAGCCGGCGCACGTGGTCGTCGCGCTGGGCGGGCGAGGCGACGTCGAGGAGCACGAGGTCGTGGGCGCTCGTCGCGAGCACCTCCGCGACGCCGCGCAGGCGCTCGACCGCGGAGGGCTGGGTGAAGAAGGGGGCGAGCACCCCGATCGTCCGGGTGCGACCGCCCGCGAGCGCGCGCGCCGCGCGGTTCGGGCGGTAGCCCAGGTCGTCGATCGCGGCGAGCACCCGCAGGCGCGTCGCGGGGCGGACCTCGGGGCTGTCGTTCAGCACCCGGGACACGGTCCCCACGCCGACCCCGGCGCTCATGGCCACCTCAGCGATCGTCGACACCGACCCTCCCTGCCTGGAAGCGCTTCCAGCACCCTACGGCCTGGGCCCCGCGCGGCAGGCCCCGCCTATGCTGCCGCGCCCATGGGCCAGTGGTGGCAGGACGGCGTGCTCTACCAGATCTACCCCCGCTCCTTCGCGGACGCCGACGGCGACGGGGTGGGGGACCTGCGCGGGATCCGCGAGCGCCTGGACCACCTCCGGTGGCTCGGGGTCGCTGGGGTCTGGCTCAACCCCACGATGCCCTCCCCCAACGACGACTGGGGCTACGACGTCGCCGACTACCTCGGCGTGCACCCCGAGCTGGGCACGCTCGAGGACCTCGACGCGCTCGTGGCCGACGCGCGCGACCGCGGCATCCGCGTGCTCCTCGACCTCGTCCCGAACCACACGAGCGATCGCCACCCGTGGTTCCGCGAGCGGCGCGACCTCTACGTGTGGGCCGACGGGCGCGACGGCGGCCCGCCGAACAACTGGCTCAGCGCCTTCGGCGGCCCGGCGTGGACCTTCGACGAGCGCGAGGGGCGCTGGTACCTGCACAACTTCCTGCCCACCCAGCCCGACCTGGACTGGTGGAACCCCGAGGTCCCCGACGCCTTCGACGAGATCCTGCGCTTCTGGTACGCCCGCGGGATCGCCGGCTTCCGCATCGACGTCGTCCACGGCATCGTGAAGGACCGCGAGCTGCGCGACGACCCCCCGGCCACCCCGGAGGACCACCCCCACGTGCGCGCGGAGGGCGTGCGGCGCGTGCACAGCTCGAACCGCCCCGAGGTCCACGACGTCCTGCGCCGGTGGCGGACGCTCAGCGAGGGGCAGGACCCGCCGCGGATCCTCGTGGGGGAGAGCTTCGTGCTCGAGCTCGAGCAGTGGCTCGGCTTCTACGGCCAGGGCGAGGACGAGCTGCACCTCGCGTTCAACTTCCTCTTCGCGCTGTCCCCCTTCGAGGCCCCCGCGCTGCGCGCGCTCGTCGAGGAGGTCGAGGCGCTGCTGCCCGAGCTGGCCTGGCCGGTGTGGACGGGCTCGAACCACGACGTCGGGCGGCTGACCCGGCGCTGGGCGCAGGGCGACGAGGCCCGGGCGCGGTGCGCGCTCCTGCTGCTGCTCACGCTCCGCGGCACCCCCTTCCTCTACTACGGCGACGAGATCGCCATGCTCGAGCCCGAGCTCGACCCGGCCCAGGCGCTCGACCCCGTGCCCCACCGCACGGGCGACCCCTCGCGCAACCGCGACCGCTGCCGCACGCCGATGCAGTGGACGAGCGCGGAGGGCGCGGGGTTCACCCGGCCGGGCGTGCGCCCCTGGCTGCCGCTGGGGGACGGCCGGCGGGCCAACGTGGCCGACCAGCGTGAGGACCCGGCCTCGACCCTGCGCCTCGTGCGCGACGTCATCGCCCTGCGGCGCGAGCGCGAGGACCTGAGCGCGGGCCCGTACGCGACGCTGGCCGCGCACGGCGGCGCGTGGGCCTTCCGGCGCGGCCAGCGCACCGCGGTGGCCCTCAACCTCGCCGAGGAGCCCGCGGAGCTCGAGCTCGGCGCCCGCGGGCAGGTGCTCGTGGGGACGGACCGACGCCGCGAAGGCGAGCAGCTCGCGGGCCTCGCGCGCCTCGGCCCGTGGGAGGGGCTCCTGGTTGGGCTCGATCCCTGAGCTCGAAACGCTCCTGAGCCCCGCGGGCTGGCCCTACGCCTCCGCGCCGCCGCAGGAGCCGGGCGACCCGGGCCGCTACCACGCGCTGTACGGGCGTGACTCGCTCGTCACCGCGCTCCAGGTCCTGCCCGAGCGGCCCGATGTGGCGCGCGCCACCCTGCGGGCGCTCGCCGCGCTGCAGGGCCGCGAGGACGACCCGGAGCTCGAGGAGGAGCCGGGCAAGATCCCCCACGAGCTCTACCCCGAGGCCCCGCGGCGTCTCGTCGACCTCGGCTTCCCCGTGCGCGACGGCGGCATCCGCTACTTCGGCACGGCGGACGCCACGAGCTGGTTCTGCGTCGTGCTCGGCGCGCTGGACGATCCCGCGCTGCGCCTGGAGCTCGAGGGCGCCCGGCGGGCGGCGGAGCGCTGGCTCGAGGGCGCGCTCGACCGCGGCGGCGGCCTGCTGCGCCACGAGCGCCGGGGCCCGGGCGGCCTCACCCAGATGGGCTGGCGCGACTGCGTCGACCCGGCGTCGGGTGACGGGCACGGCGGCGGCATCCTGCGCGAGGACGGGACGCCGCCCGACCCCCCGCTGGCCGACGCCGACACCCAGGCCGTGACCTTCGCCGCGCTGCGCGCGCTCGGGCGCGACGACCTGGCCGGGCCGCTCGCCGAGCGCCTGGCCCGCGACTTCGGGCCCGAGACCATGGCCCTCGAGGCCGGCGACCGGCCGGTGCCGGGCGCGGGATCGCAGCTCGGGTGGCTTCTGTGGTCGGGGGCGCTCGACGCCTGGCCCGAGGCGCGCGAGGCCGCCGCCGAGCGCCTGTGCCGCCCCGACGTGCTCACGGACTTCGGCCTGCGCACGCTCTCCGCCGAGCACCCGCGCTTCGAGGTCCGGGCCTACCACCGCGGGACGGTGTGGCCCTTCGACTCCTGGCTGGGCTGGGGCGGCCTGCGCGCCGCCGGGCGCGCGGAGGAGGCCGAGCGGGTCCGGCGGGGCGTCCTGCGCGCGCTCGACACGCTGGGGCGCGCGCCCGAGCTCTACGCGGTGGGCGTCGACGGGGCGCTCGAGGCCGTGCCGGTGGCCAACCGCGTCCAGGCGTGGACGGTGGGCGCGCGCCGGGCGCTCGAGGCGGGGTGGGACGGGCGCGGGCCAGGGGGCGGCGCTCCGCTCGCGCGTGCGCCTCGTGCTTCGCCGCGATCGGGGCGATGAGGGGGGCGCGCTGCGCGGGGATGGGACGAGAACCTCACGTCCAGCGACATGCTTCTCGTCACACCCACCCCGCGGGCTCCCGCCCCAGGCGCCCTCATCGCCCCCGACCCGCTGCGGGCACGGCGCACCCCCGCGCTGCGCGCGACCCGCGCGACCCCGGGTAGCGTGGGCGCATGAACCCGCTCGTCGGCCTCGTGCTCAGCGTGGCCACCCTCTTCATCCTCATGCTCGCGGTCGGCCTCAGCGAGGTGTCACCCGGCCTGAAGATCGCGTTCGTCCTGCTCGCCGCCCCCGGGATCGCGCTGGCCGTGATGCGCTACCGCGAGCGCCGCTAGCGGGCTACGCCGCGGCGGCGGCGCCGCCGAGCCTCGGCGACCGCCACTCGGCCTCCACGCGCTCGGCGAGCAGCGCCGGGAGGTCGTCGACGGGCACGCGCTCCTGGGCCAGCGTGTCGCGGTCGCGCAGCGTCACCGTGCGGTCCTCGAGCGACTGGTGGTCCACCGTGACGCAGAACGGCGTGCCGATCTCGTCCTGGCGGCGGTAGCGCCGGCCGATCGAGCCGCCCTCGTCGTACTCCACGGGCCACACGCGACGGCGCACCGCGCGCTCGACCTCGCGGGCGAGCTCGGGCTGGCCGTCCTTGCGCACGAGGGGGAGCACGGCCACCTTCACGGGCGCGAGGCGCGGGTGCAGGCGCAGCACCGTCCGCCGCTCGCCCTGGACCTCCTCCTCGTCGTACGCGTCGACGAGGAAGGCGAGCGTCGCCCGGTCGGCCCCCGCCGCGGGCTCGATGACGTGGGGCACGTAGCGCTCGCCCGTCGCCTGGTCGAAGAACTCGAGCTTCTCGCCGGAGAACTCCGCGTGCTGGGAGAGGTCGAAGTCGCCGCGGTTCGCGATGCCCTCGAGCTCCGACCAGCCGATGGGGAAGAGGTACTCGATGTCGGCGGTGCCGCTCGAGTAGTGGCTGAGCTCGTCGGGGTCGTGCTCGCGCACGCGCAGGAGCTCGGGGCGGATGCCGAGCTCCTCGTACCAGCGCCGGCGCTCGTCCTTCCAGTGCTCGTACCAGCGGGGCGCCTCGTCGGGCGGCACGAAGAACTCCATCTCCATCTGCTCGAACTCGCGCGTGCGGAAGATGAAGTTGCCCGGGGTGATCTCGTTGCGGAAGGACTTGCCGACCTGCGCGATGCCGAACGGGGGCTTGCGGCGGCTGAACTGCAGGACGTTCTTGAAGTTCACGAAGATGCCCTGCGCGGTCTCCGGGCGCAGGTAGACCGACGAGCCCTGCTCGCGCACGGGGCCGATGGTCGTCTCGAACATGAGGTTGAAGTCGCGCGCCTGCGTGAGGTCGCAATCCGCGAACTCGCCCGGGTGCATGGACGGCTTGCGCGGGCACTGCGCCGCGCCGACGTGGTCGGCCCGGAAGCGCTGCTTGCACGTGCGGCAGTCCACGAGCGGGTCGGTGAAGCCCGCGAGGTGCCCGGAGGCCTCCCACGTGCGCGGGTGCTGGAGGATCGCCGAGTCCAGGGCGACGACGTCGTCGCGCTCCTGGAGCATCGCGCGCCACCACTGCCCCTTCACGTTGCTCTTGAGCAGGAAGCCGTAGTGGCCGTAGTCGTAGGTCGATCCGAGGCCGCCGTAGATCTCCGACGAGGGGAACACGAAGCCCCGCCGCTTGCACAGGGCGGTGATCTTCTCCATCGTCACGGCGTCGTCAGGCACGCGACTATCCTCGCACGCCGATGCCCTTCTACGAGTACCGGCGCCCGGACGGCTCGACGTTCGAGGTCATGCAGCGCATGAGCGACCCGGCCCTGACCGAGGACCCGGAAACGGGCGTGCCCGTCGAGCGGGTGTTCCACCCGATCGCCGTCCACTTCAAGGGCAAGGGCTTCTACAACACGGACTACGGCACCCGCAAGCGCCAGCAGGAGAAGGCGGCGGAGGGCGCGTCGAGCTCCTCGGACGGGTCGAAGCCCGACGGCGGGGGCGGCGCGAAGGGCGAGTCCGCGTCGACCACGTCGAGCGGCTCGGGGTCCTCGTCGGGCTCGGGCGCCTCGTCGGGCTCGTCCTCCTCGAGCTCCTCGTCGGACTAGCGCTCCTCCCCCCTCGGGGCTACTCCCCGAGGAAGTCGTCCACCCGGGCCCGGCGGAGGGTCTCAGGCACCTCGCCGCTCACCGTGCCCAGCACCTTCGTCTCCGGGTCGCCGCCCACGGCGAGCGCGGCGAAGAGCCCGAGCAGCGTCGGGCCGCTCATGTCCGTCCGGAACGTGCGGGGCACCTGCCAGGCGATCCAGGGCAGGCGCACGAACGCGGCGGGGGAGAGCATCCGGGCCTTCATCGCGGCGATGATCCGCTGCTGGCGCCGCGCCCGCGTCAGGTCGTTCTCCCGCGGCTTGCACTCGTTCTTGCGGGTGCGGGCGAGCGCGAGCGCACGGCGCCCGTCGAGGTGCTCGTCCCGGCCGGCGCGGATGCGCACCGTGACCCCGCCGTTGCGGTCGCCGCCGTTGACGCGCGAGATCACGCAGCCGCCGCGGTAGGTGATCCCGCCCATCGCGTCGATGAGCGCCGGGAAGTCCTCGAAGCTCACCTCGATGAGGTGGTTGACGTCGATGCCCGTGTAGCCCTCGACGGTGGCCAGCGCGAGCGCCGGCCCGCCGATCGCGTACGCGGCGTTGATCTTCTGGCGGCCCGCCCCCGGGATGTCGACGAGGGTGTCGCGGGCGACGGACAGGCGCTCGTTCGCGCCCCCGCCGGCGCGCAGGAGCAGGATGGAGTCCGACCGCCCGCGCTCCGTCGTCGACGCCCCCGGCTCCGAGGTCTCCTCGCTGCGGCGATCCGAGCCGAGCACGAGCACGTTCGTGGCGCTCAGGGGCGGGGTGCCGCCGCCGCCCAGCCGCCCGCCCGCCTCGTCGTCCACCGCGCCCTGGCCGAGCTGGGCGGAGACGAGGAACACCACGAGGGAGAGGAGCACCCAGCCGAGCACCGCGAGGACGAGCCAGCGCACGACCCGGCGCACGGAGACGCGCCGCCGGGTGCGCGGCGGGGGGTCGCCGGGCGGGCGCAGGGGCTCGAGCCCGCGGCGCTCGTCGCGGCGCCCGAAGAGCCGCGGGCGGGCGCGGTAGACCCGGTAGTCGGGCGGGGGCTCGGGGTCGGCGTGGGGCCGCATGAGGCGCTGTATGGTGGCAGCCCTCATGCGCGGCGCCTGCACCATCGGCGTCGACATCGGGGGCACGAAGCTCCTCGCCGGGCTCGTCGACGAGGGGATGGCCGTCCACCGCCGCGCCGTCCGTCGCGTGCCCCGCGACGACCAGGCGGCCCTGCTCGACACCCTCGTCGACGCGGTCGAGGAGGTCGCCGAGGGCGCCCCGGGGCGGGTGTCCGCGGTCGGCCTGGGCGTGGCCTGCGTGTTCGACCGCCGGCGATCGGTCGCCGTCTCCTCCGTGCACCTCCCGCTCGTCGGCGTGGCGCTCGAGGCGGTGGTCGGCGAGCGCCTCGGGCTGCCCGTGGTCGCCGACAACGACGCGACCGCGGCGACGCTGGCCGAGTGGCGCCACGGCGCGGCGCGCGGCGCCGACGACGCGCTCCTGCTCACGCTCGGCACCGGGGTCGGCGGGGGCCTGGTGGTGGGCGGGGCGCTGGCCCGCGGGGCGCTCGGCGCCGGCGGCGAGCTCGGGCACGTCGTCGTGGACGCCAACGGGCCCCGCTGCCAGGGCCGCTGCCCGAACCGGGGCTGCCTCGAGGCCTTCGTCTCCGGTCCCGCCCTGGGCCGGGCCGGCGCGCGGGTCGGCGCGCAGCGCCCGGCGT
>JALYMR010000125.1 GCA_030773615.1 Actinomycetota bacterium | reverse complement strand
CCCAGGGCGTGCGCGCGGGCCGCGGCGCGCGCGGCACCGCCGGCGAGCCACACGGTCTGGCCGGCCAGCGTGACCTGCCAGGCGAGCGCGGCCAGCAGGGCGACGAGCGGGAGGAGGGCGACGGTCTCGACGGAGGCCTGACCGCCCTCGCGGGGCGTGGAGAGCACGAGGCGCACCCTCCCGCCCGCCGCGTCACGGGCCTACGCGCGTCAGTGACGAAAGCGAGGAGCGGGACGCCCGCCCGGACGCTACGCCAGCGCCCGGAACTGCCGGTAGGAGGCGTACAGCCCGTAGGACGCGCCGCCCATGAGGACGAACCACGCCGCGGTCCCCGCCCCGCCGGCGGCGAAGAGCCGCGCCGAGCCCGCGAGGGTCAGCAGGAGGACGGCGAACGAGACGTAGAGCACCGCCCGCCCGCGGTCGCCGAGGCCGAAGATGTCCGTGCGGAACTGGCGGTACAGCCGGGCGAGAATCACGACGACCGCACAGAGGAACACGGCGCTGAGGAGCTGCCCGAGCAGCGTGGCGCCGCCGCGGCCGCCGGGCGCGAAGGCGACGATCGCCGCGAGGACGACGACGATGCCGACGTTGCGGGCGGTCTGCACGCCCCGAGGTTAGCGCTGAGGGGCGAGCGACCCGGAGGCCGCGGGCGCCGGCTCGGGCGCCAGCTGCGCCTCGAGCTCCGCCACGAGCGCATCGCTCTCGGGCGAGCCGACGGCCTGGGCGGCGAAGCGGTAGCCCACGCCGAAGTGCGTGTGGATGTAGCGCCACCCGGGCGAGCCGCGCTCGAGCTTCTGACGCAGCTTGCGAACGAACACGTCGACGGAGCGGTCGCCGCGGGCCATGGCGTAGCCCCACACGCGCTGGTAGATCTCCTCACGCTCGAGGACGCGGCCCTCGGCCGCGGCGAGCAGCTGCAGGAGCTCGAACTCCCGGCGGGTGAGGTCGACGGAGCGGCCGGCGACGAAGGCCTGGAACTGGTCGGCACGGACCTCGACCTCGCCGGCGGCGATCGGGGCCAGCGCCGCGGGGGCCTCGGCCCGGCGGCGTCGGCGCACGACGGCCTCCAGTCGGGCGATGAGCTCCTCGGGATGGCAGGGCTTCGTCACCCAGTCGTCGGCCCCCAGGCGCAGGCCGCGCACGCGCTGGGCCACCGTCGACTGCCCGGTGCACACGACGACCCCGAGCCCGGGCACGGCACCGCACAGGCGCTCGAGGTACTCCCAGCATCCCTGTCCGAGGGTGGCGACGTCGACCACGACCGCGCTCAGGCGCATGGCGACGATCGTGTCGACGGGCACGGCGCTGCCCAGCACCCGGTGCTCCCACGCCAGCCGATCCATGCGCTTCGTGAGCACCTGAAGGAAGCCCGAGTCGCCGTCGATGACCGCGACCCGCAGGGAGGACTGGCTGTCGATCGTCACGCCCCGAACTGTAGAGGCGCAAGGCGCCGTTGCCCTCGCCGCCTGGACGACTCTACGACCTGTTCACAACCAGCCGGACGCGGCCGAGGGCTCGCGTCAGGGGTGGGCGGGGTCCGACGAGTCGGAGAACTCGCGGAACAGCCCGCTGACCACGAAGGCGACCTGCTCGCCGATGTCGACCGCGTTGTCCCCCACGCGCTCGAAGGCTCGGGCCACGAGCGTCATGGTCATCGCCCACTCGCGCACGTCAACCTCGTCGCCGATCTCGATCGCCATGCGGAACACGTCGCGGTTGAGCTGGTTGATCTCCCGATCCTGGCGGACGAGGTCGTGGGCGAGCTCCACGTCGCGGTCGGCGAAGGCGCGCTTGGCCTGCACGATCTCCGAGCGGGCAGCCTTGCCCATGCGCACGACCTTGCCCAGCAGGTCGCCGTGGACGGGCGGCTCCCACCCCGACAGGGGGATGAGCTTCGCGATGTTCACGCACTGGTCGCCCATCCGCTCGAGGTGCTTGATCGTGTGCAGGATGGCGGCGACGAGCCGGAGGTCCGTGGCCACCGGCGCCTGGAGCGCGAGCAGGGAGAGCACGCCCTGGTGGACCTCGAGGTAGCGCCCGTCCATGCGGTCGTCGTCGGCCACGACGAGGGCGGCGAGCTCCACGTCCTGGTGCTCGAGGGCCTCCACGACCCGGTCGAGCTGCCCCCTGACGAGGTCGAAGCCGCCGAGGGTCTGGGTCTCGAGGGTCTCGAGCTCCTCCTGGAAGTGCAGGCGGGTGGTGGGCATCCGCGTCGCCTCCGGCCGCTAGCCGAACTTGCCGGAGATGTAGTCCTCCGTGCGCTGGTGGTCGGGGTTCGTGAAGATCTTCTCCGTCGGGTTGAACTCGACGAGGGTGCCGACCCGCTTGCCCTCCTCGACCTTCGCCACCGTGAAGAAGGCGGTCCGATCGGACACCCGGGCGGCCTGCTGCATGTTGTGGGTGACGATGACGATCGAGTAGCGCTGCTTGAGGTCGAGCATGAGGTCCTCGATCGCGCCGGTCGAGATGGGGTCGAGCGCCGAGGCGGGCTCGTCCATGAGGATGACGTCGGGCTCGATGGCCAGCGCCCGAGCGATGCACAGGCGCTGCTGCTGGCCGCCGGACATCCCGAACGCGTTGTGCTTGAGCCGGTCCTTGACCTCGTCCCACAGCGCCGCCCGGCGCAGGGCCCGCTCCACGATCTCGTCCGTGTCGCCCTTGCGTCCCTGGACCCGCGCTCCGAACGCGACGTTCTCGTAGATCGACTTGGGGAACGGGTTCGGCTTCTGGAAGACCATCCCGATCCGCTTGCGGACCTGCACGGGGTCGACCTCGGGCGCGTAGAGGTCCTGACCGTGGTACCGCACCTCGCCGGTCACCCTCGCCCCGGGCACGAGGTCGTTCATCCGGTTCAGGCAGCGGATGAGCGTGGACTTGCCGCACCCCGAGGGGCCGATGAACGCGGTGATCTCCCGCTCGTGCATCCCGAGCGTCACGTGCTCCACCGCGGGATTGCCGCCGTAGGCCACCCCGACGTCACGCAGGTCGAAGATGGTGTCGGCGCTCGGCGCCGACGCCTCCTCGCGCTGCCGCTGCCCGCGGATCTGGGAGCTCACGTCGACGGCGACGCCGTCCGTGGCGCCGTCGGTCCTTGAGCTGTTGAGGATCTCATCCATTGTCACCACTTCTGCTCGTACCGGGTTCGGAGGTAGATCGCGACGGAGTTCATGAGTAGCAGGATCACCAGGAGCACGAGGATGGCCGCCGCGGCGAGGTCGCGGAAGATCTGCTCGGGCTCCGTGATGTTCTCGAGGATCTGGATCGGCAGCGCCGAGAACAGGGAGAAGAGGCCCTGGGGGTCGAAGCGGGCGAAGGCCGCCGCGCCCACGAGGATGAGCGGAGCGGTCTCCCCGATGGCGCGCGAGAGGGCCAGGATCACGCCGGTGGCCACCCCGGGAAGCGCGCCCGGCAGCACCTGGCGCCAGACCGTCTGCCAGTGGGTGGCGCCCAGCGCGAGCGAGCCCTCGCGGATCGAGGGCGGCACGGCGCGCAGCGCCTCGCGGGCGACGACGATGACGACGGGCAGGACGAGCAGGCCGAGGGTCAGCCCCCCGGCGAGCAGGACGCGCCCCATGCCGAGCGGGCCGCGGACGATGAAGGCCAGGCCGAGGATGCCGTAGACGACCGACGGCACCGCCGCGAGGTTCTGGATGTTGAGCTCGATGAGCCGGTTCCACCACCGGTTGCGGTCCGCGTACTCCTCGAGGTACAGCGCGGTGGCGACCCCGACGGGGACGATGAACACGGCCACGACGGCGACGAGCAGCAGCGTGCCGAGCAGGGCGGAGCGGATGCCCGAGCTCTCGGGCCTGATCCGGGAGGGGAACGAGGTCAGGAAGTCCCAGGTCAGCAGGGGTGCGCCGTCGCGGGCGACGTCGACGACGAGCACCGCGAGGAAGAGCACGCCGACCGCCGTCGAGAGCATGAGGCTGGCCCGGAAGAGCGACTCGCGCACGCGCAGGCCGCGGGCGGCGGGCTCGATGGGCAGCGCCGCGCGGCGCGCCTCGGACGCGGCGGCCATCAGTCGTACACCTGCCGGAAGCGGCGGACGAGGCCGATCGAGATCGCGTTGAGCACGAGGGTGATGACGAAGAGCGTGAAGCCGACGGCGAAGATGGTGAGGAACTCCGTGGAGCCCTGGGAGATGTCGCCCCGCGCCGTCTGGGCGATGAACGCGGCCATGCTCTGGTGGGCGATCGTCGGATCGACGGTGAGGTTCGGGGTCGCGCCCGCGGCGATGAGGATGACGACCGTCTCCCCGATCGCCCGCGAGGCCCCGAGGACGAGAGCCGCCACGATCCCCGACAGCGCGGCGGGCATCACCACGCGCAGGACGACCTGGCGCTTCGTGGCCCCCAGGCCGTAGGCGCCCTCGCGCAGCGCCTGCGGCACCGCGGAGATCGCGTCCTCGCTCACCGTGGCGATCGTCGGCAGCACGAGCAGGCCGAGCACGAGCCCGGCGGACAGCCCGTTGAAGATCTGCACGTCGAGGTCGAGGAGCTCGCGCAGCAGCGTCGGCGTGACGTAGGTCAGCGCGAAGTAGCCGAGGACGATGGTGGGGATCCCGGCGAGCACCTCGAGCGTCGGCTTGAGCACCCGGCGCACGCGGGGCGACGCGTACTCGGCGAGGTACATCGCGGTGGCCAGGCCCAACGGCACGGCGATGAGCAGGCCGATGCCGGTGAGGTACAGCGTGTCGAAGATGAGGGGCAGGACGCCGAAGGACTGCTGCTCCCCGCCGGCCAGGGGGCTCCAGCGGGTGCCGAGGTAGAACTCGGCGAGCCCGACCTCCCGGAAGAAGCGGATCGTCTCGTTGAGCAGGGAGAAGACGATCGCGACCGTCGTGGCCACGGACAGCAGGGCGGCGAGGGCGAGCAGGCCCTTGATGGCCTGCTCGCCGACGCTGCGGCGGGTGCGCCGACGCGTGAGGTCGACGGCCGGGGTGGTGTGCGCGCCCGCCATCGTTCCCTAGCCGGCCTGACCGAGCTTGGACTGCGCCGCCTGGGCCTGCTCGGCGGTCATCGGCACGACCTTGGCCGCCTCGGCGATCGCCTGCTGGTTCTCGGCGACGAACCGCATGAACGCGCGCACCTCGGGCCGCTGCATGGCCTGCTGGCTCGGGTACATGTAGAGCGGCCGCGCGAGCGGCGCGTAGCTGCCGTCCTGGATCGTCTCGAGCGAGGGCCGCACGCAGCCGTCGCCCCCGTTCACCGCGGCGAGGTTGAGCTTGCCCTGCTGCTCCTGGGCGTAGGAGAACCCGACGTAGCCGAGGGCGCCCTGCGTGCCGGAGACGCCGGTGATGAGCTGGTTGTCGTTCGCCGAGGTCTGGACTCCCTGCTGGCGCTGCTCGCCGTCGGTCTCCAGGACCTTCTCCGTGAAGAAGTCGAAGGTGCCCGACTCCGCGCCGGGGGTGAAGAAGGAGACGTCCCGGTCGGGCAGGCCGCCCCCGAGCTGGGAGAGGTTCGTGACGCGCGAGTTCGGGCGCAGGAGCCGCTTGAGCTGCGCGGTGGTGAGGCAGTCGACCTGCAGCTCCGGGTTCGTGACCACGGCGATGCCGTCGTTGGCCACCTGGACCTCGACGGGGCGGATGTCGTTCTGCCGGCAGGACTGCCGCTCGTCGTCCTCGATGGGCCGCGAGGCGTTCGCGATCTGGGTCTCGCCCGCGCAGAAGCGCTCGAAGCCGTCGCCCGTGCCGGCGCCGCCGACCTGGATCTGCACCTCGGGGGCCTCCTCGCCGAACAGCTCGGCGGCCGCCTCGGCGAACGGCTGGACCGTCGACGAGCCGTCGATCTGGATCGAGCCCGAGAGCTCCTGGCTCGTCTGCTGCTCGGCCTGGCCGCTGCCGGCCGGCTCCTCCCCGCCACCGCCGCAGGCCGTGGCGCCGAGGGCCAGGGTGCCGCAGACGGCGAGGACGCTGGTGAAGCGCGATCCCCTCAAGACGTACCTCCTGTCGTTCTCCAGGACATGGAGGAAGCGTGGCGACGGCACACGCTCACTCTGTTACCGACCGGTCGCCGTCGTGTGAAGCTGGTGTGAACGCTCAGCGTTCATCCGATAGCCGAAGCCGACGTGGGTGTGGATGTACCCGAGCGTTCGGCAGGGCCGCCTCGAGCTTGACCCGCAGCTTGCGCACGTAGACGTCGATGGAGCGGTCGCCGGGGCGCAGCGCCCGGCCCCAGACGAGCGCGAAGAGCTCCTCGCGGCCGACGACCCGCCCGGCTCGCCCGGCGAGGGCGACGAGCAGCTCGAACTCGCGCACGGAGAGCACGAGCGCGCGCCCCGCGGCGATGGCGAGGCCGCCGTGAGGGAAGATCTCGAGGTCGCCGACGACGAGCCGCTCGTCGGCGAGGCCGTCGTGGTGCATGCGGTCACCCTGCGCCGCGCGGGGGTCGCCGCGGTCATCAGCTGGTGAAGGGGGTGTGACCAGACGGTGAACGCGCCCGCCGTCGGGGATGATGCGCCGATGGGACTGCTGCGCCGCAGGCGGGACGACCCGGAGCTCTTCGCGCTCCTCGAGGCCGCCGGGCGCAACGTGCAGCGCGCGGCGGTCCTCCTGCGCGACCTCCTCGCGGACTGGCCCGAGCGTCCCGAGCTCGCCCGCGAGCTCGTGGACTGCGAGCACGACGGCGACCACATCACCCACGAGATCGCCCTGCACCTCGCCGAGGCGGGACACGGCGCGGTCGACTCGGCCGACGGCCTGCAGCTCGCCACCGCGCTCGACGACATCGTCGACTACGCCGAGCAGGCGGCCGACCAGCTCGGCCTCTACGGCGTCGAGGCCACGATGGAGCAGGCGGTGGGCCTCGCCCACGTGCTCGTCGAGGCCGGCGCCGAGGTGGCCGCCGCGCTCGCCGCGCTGCGCGGCGGCGAGGACCTCGGAGCGCACCTGCGCGAGATCCACCGCCTCGAGAACGAGGGCGACCGGCTCAGCCGCGAGGCCGTCGCCTCCCTGTTCGCCGGCGGGATCGACCCCATGGTGGTCATCCGCTGGAAGGACATCTTCGACGGCCTCGAGGCCTCGATCGACGCCTGCGAGACGGCGGCCCACGTGCTCGAGGGCATCGCCCTCAAGCGCTAG
>JALYMR010000124.1 GCA_030773615.1 Actinomycetota bacterium | reverse complement strand
GTCGTGCCCCCGCGCGCCGTCGTCGCCCGCAGCCTCGTCGCGCTGGCCGACGCGCTCGTCTCCGCGGGGGGCACGATGAACCGCGAGGCGGCCGCGTTCGGGACGCCGGTGTGGACGATGTTCGAGGGCCCGCTGGGCGGCGTGGACGAGCTCCTCGTCCGCGAGGGGCGCCTGCGGGTGCTCCGCGGGGTCGACGACGTGGTCGTCGCGCGCGGCGCCGAGCGCCCTAGGCGCCGACCCCGGTCGACGCGCGATCCCGCCGATCTGCTCGCACGAGCGCTTCCGTGGGCTCCGGCGTGAGCGCCACCGCCCGGCGGCGGAAGTGGCGCGCCTTGAGGATCTCGAGCTCGTAGACCATCCACACCGAGCCCGCGAGCACCGCAAGGCCGGCGACCGCCGCCACGACGGTGTGCGAGACGTCCCACACGCCGCCGGGCCGTGGGGGGACGAAGCGGATGAGGATCGCGTAGGCGGCGAGCACGGCCGCCCAGGCGTGCAGGTAGGCGGCGGTGCGCCGTTGGGAGAAGCCGATGCGCAGGAAGCGGTGGTAGAAGTGGTTCTGGTCGGGAGCCCAGGGCCGGCGCTTGTACTTCAGGCGCTTGGCCACCACGAAGGAGGTGTCGAGGATGGGCACCGCCATGATGAGCAGGGGCGCGGCGAGGGCGATCGTCGCCGCGTTCTTCAGGGCGCCCTCCACCGCGAGCGAGCCGAGCACGAAGCCGAGGCACAGCGCCCCGCTGTCGCCCATGAAGATCGTCGCCGGGTGGTAGTTGTGGCGCAGGAAGCCGACCGTCGCCCCGCAGACGATCGCCGCCAGCGCGGCGACCTCCACGCGCCCGAAGGAGACCGCGAGCAGGGCGAACGCGGCGGCGGCGATGGCCACGATGCCCGCGGCGAGCGCGTCCATCCCGTCGATGAGGTTCACGAGGTTCGTGACCAGGGCGATCCACAGCAGGGTGAGCGGGATCGCCAGCGGCCCGAAGGCGATCGAGCCGAGGAAGGGCAGGGAGATGCGGTCGAGGGTCATGTCGTAGCCGAGCACGGGCACGCAGGCCAGCAGCGTCACCGCCGCGAGCTTCTTGCCCGCCCCCAGCCCGCGCACGTCGTCGACGAGGCCGACGAGCACGACGAGGGGCAGGGCGAGCACGATGCCCTCGAGCGCCCCGGCGAGGTCGACGAGCAGGAGCGCCGGCAGCATGATCCCGGCCGCGATCGCGAGGCCGCCGATGCGGGGGATCGGCGTGCGGTGCACGCGGGGGCGGTCACCCAGCGGGCCGACGAGCCCGAGCCGCAGCGCGACGGCCCGCGCGAGCGGGGTCAGGAGCAGCGTGACGGCCAGGGCGAGCGCGAGCCCGAGCCACACGGCGCGCTCCTCGACCAGCGCGCCGAGCGCGTCGGTGAACGACATGCGGGCGGATTCTAGGCTCCCAGCCGATGGCCTCCCTGCTCGTGATCGGCGCGGGCTACCTCGGCGCGGCCGTGGCCGACCAGGCGCTCGCCCGCGGCGACGACGTGCTGATGGCCGACAACTGGTACGCCACCCGGCGCGCGCAGCTCGCCGGCCTGGAGGCGCGCGGGGCGCAGGTCGTGACCGCCGACGTGCGCTCGTCCGAGGACGTCGCCGCGCTCCTCGCCCGGCGCCCGGACCGTGTCGTGCTCCTCGCCGCCCAGGCCAGCCGGCCCGCCTCCGAGCGCGACCCGGACTACACGGAGCAGACGAACCTGACCGGGGTGCGGCGCGTCGGGCAGGCCGCGGGCGACCTCCCCGTCGTGTTCGCGAGCTCGCTGCACGTCTACGGGCCCGACGCGCGCGGGGAGGTGGGGCCCGACCACCCCTACGGGCGCCAGGGCGACCTCGCGCACCTGTCGAAGGTCTACGGGGAGCTGTGCCTGCAGCTCCTGTGCCCCGCGCTCACCATCCTGCGCCTGGGGATCGTGCACGGCCCGAGCCCGGTGGAGCACGAGGACCCCGACCACGTCACCGTCGTGGACAAGTTCCGCCGGCTGGCGGCCGAGGGCCGGCCCCTCCCCCTCGACGACGGGGGGCGCGCGACGATCGGCGTCGTCCACGTCGAGGACGCCGCGCGAATCGTGCTCGACGCCCCGCCCGGGGTGCACAACGTGGCCGCCGAGGCGCTCACCGTGGCCGACGTCGCCGCGGTCGCCGAGGGCCGGGCGCCCACCGGGGTGCCGCAGCGCACCTTCCCCTCCCCCTTCGCCTACCGCCACCGGCTCGCGGCGTGAGGTTCCTCGTCACCGGGGCCACCGGGTTCCTGGGCTGGCGCGCCGCGACCCTGCTCGGCGCCCGCGGGCACGAGGTCGTCGCCCTCACGCGGCCCGGCGCGGCCCCGCGCGCCGCGTCGGCCGACCTCCCCGTCCGGGCGCTCGACGCGGGCGACCCCGCCGTTCGGGGCCTCGTGGCCGGCTGCGACGCCGTGCTGCACTTCGCCGGGCTGCCGGACCCCGCCCGCGCCCGCGCCGACCCCGCCGCGGCGGTGCGGGCCAACGC
>JALYMR010000123.1 GCA_030773615.1 Actinomycetota bacterium | reverse complement strand
CGCGAGCTTCGGCGCCTGGGGGTCGACCGTCTCGTCATCGACCTTCGGCGCGTGCAGTTCCTCGACTCGTCCGGCCTGCGGCTCCTCCTGGGCCTCGGCGACGACGCGAGGCGTGACGGCCACCACCTCACGCTGCTCCCGGGACCGCCCGAGGTCGAGCTCATCTTCACGCTGACCCAGACGCGCCCGCTCTTCGACTGGGGCGCGGCCTAACCCGGCTCGCCCTGGCGCGCCTCGACCTCGCGCAGCGCGCCGCTCTGCGGGTCGAACACGAAGCCGCGGACCCGGTCGCGCGCGATGAGCTCGGGGCTCGCACGCAGCCTCGCCAGGCCGAGGCGCAGGGTGGCGTCGAGGTCGTCGAAGGCGCCGAGGCGCCAGGCCGGCAGGGCGCCGTCGGCGGCCAGCGCCTCCCCGAACGCGTCCTCCGAGGCGCCGCGCAACCCGCAGCCCTCGTGCATGACGACGACGACCTCCTCCGTGCCCAGCAGTCGCTGGGAGGCGCTGAGCGAGCGGATCGCGTCGTCGGTGACGAGGCCTCCGGCGTTGCGGATGATGTTCGCGTCACCGCGCTCGAGGCCGAGCATCGAGAGCGGGTCGATCCGGGTGTCCATGCAGGTGAGCACCGCGACCCCCCGCCGCGGCCGGGACGCGAGCCCGGGCACCGCGAGGTCGCCGGCCCGCGTGGCCGCCGCCGCCAGCATGTCGTCCGCGTTCGTCATCGCCGCCGCGGTCGAGGGGCTACGAGGGCTGCGCCTGCAGCCGCAGCTGCGCCTGACCCTGCTCGCGGGGCAGGTAGCCCCAGTCGGCGCACAGCGCCCGCAGCGCGGGCGGGACCTCGTCGGCCGGCGGCAGCGGAGCGGCGGGCTGAACCCGTCCCGACTTGATCTTGTCCTTCCAGTCGCCGAGCGCGGGGCGGTAGCGCCCGTGGTCGAACCGGCCGTACTCGAGCATCTGCGGCTCCCATGGGACGCCGAGGAAGCCGCAGAGCTGCTGGGTGATGCCCTTCGGGTCGGCCACGAGGTCCTCGTAGCGCACGCTGAAGCCGGGGTGCGCCCGCCGCGCCAGCTCGAGCGCCTCGCCGTAGCGCAGCACCATGGCGACGTTCGACTCCTCGGCCTCGTCGGGGCGCAGCTCCTGCCGCGAACGGGCGATGGCGAGGGGGTGGCGCAGGAGGAAGATGAAGCGCGCGTCGGGCCAGCACTCGAGGAGGCGGTCGACGATGAACACGTCCGTGGGCGTCTTGTTGACGACGTGCTGCTTGCCGCTGAACTCGAGCTCGCGGTGCAGCACGCGGTCCCAGAGCAGGTACTCGAGCTGGCGGGTGTCGAGCCCGATCTCACCCAGCGCCTGCTCCGCGTAGCCCGTGCGCATCTTCACCGCGACGTCGCGCAGGTGAAGCTCCTGGGGCGCGTGGATCTGCGAGTGGCTGTCGAGCAGGACGCGCAGGAGCGTCGAGCCCGAGCGCACCGTGCACAGGATGAAGGCGGGCGCGGTGACCATCCGGTCGCCGGGCAGGCCGGCCCTGCGGCGCCGGTGCCCGCCCATCCGCCGCAGCTCGTATCCCGTGGTGCGCGCGAGGGCGACTTTCAGGTTGCGCTTCCAGGCCACCGCGGGCGGAGTCTAGAGACCCGTCGGGGCGCAGGCCGGCGAGCGGCCGGGGCCAACGGAGGCCGCCTCGCGCACGGCCGCCGCGAGCTCGGCCACGGCGCGGGGCATCGCCGCCTCGGGAAGGCCCGCGTAGCCCACGAGGAGGGCCGGGCCCGCGGTCGGGCGGTCGAGGGCGTGGGCGGCGAGCCCCTCGACGGCCAGGCCGCGCCTCGCGGCGGCGGCGACGGCCTGCGCCTCGTCGACGTCCTCGGGCAGGCGGACCACGGCGTGCAGGCCGGCGGCCACGCCCTCCACCCGGGCCTCGGGGAGCTCGCGGTGCAGGGCGGCCACGAGGGCGTCCCGGCGCAGGCGGTGGCGTCGGCGCGAGGCGCGCAGGTGGCGGTCGAGCGCCCCGCGCTCGATCAGGTCCGCGAGCGCGAGCTCGTCGAGCGCGGGCGAGCCGCGGTCGGCCCGCCAACGGGCGGCGGCGACGGGAGCCGCGAGCCGCTCGGGGAGGACGAGCCAGCCCAGGCGCAGCGCGGGCGCGAGCGTCTTGCTCGCCGAGCCCGCGTAGACGACGCAGGCGGGCGCGAGCCCCTGGAGCGCGCCGACCGGCTCGCGGTCGTAGCGGAATTCGGCGTCGTAGTCGTCCTCGACCACGAGCGCGCCCCGGCGGCGCGCCCAGGCCACGAGCGCGGCGCGGCGCTCGGCGGCGAGCACAACGCCGGCGGGGAACTGGTGGGCGGGGGTGACGACGACGGCGTCGACGGCGAGCGCGTCGAGGCCGTCCACGACGAGGCCCCCCGCGTCGACGGGGACGGCCACGGGCTCGAGCCCGGCGTCCGTCACGCTCTCGGGCTGCCCGCGCCACCCGGGGTCCTCGACCGCGACCCGCCGCGCGCCCTCAGCCCCGAGGACGCGCCAGAGCAGGCCGAGCCCGGCGCGCAGCCCCGCGGTGACCACGACGCGGTCGGAGGCGGCGACGACGCCGCGCACCCTTCCGAGGTAGGCGGCGAGCGCGCGGCGCAGCTCCGCGGTGCCCGCCCCGGCGCCGTCGGCGTCCGCGTAGCCCAGGGTGGCGTCGGGGGCGTCCAGGAGGACGCGGCCGAGGGCCGCGTGCCAGGCCCGGCGGGGGAAGGCGGCGAGGTCGGGGCGCCCTGGGCGCAGGTCGAGGCGCGGGCGCTCGGGCGCGGGCACCCCGGCGCGAACCTGCGGCCGACCCGCTGCGGAAGCCGCCACAGTCGTCGCCCCGCCCTGACGGGCCGCGAGCTAGCTGTAAGTCCCGAAGAGGTTG
>JALYMR010000122.1 GCA_030773615.1 Actinomycetota bacterium | reverse complement strand
GGCCAAGGCCTCGGCCGGCGCGGCGGCCACCCTGTCGAGCGCGCCCCGCCGCGCCGCCTCGTCGCGCACGGCGGGGTCGGGGTCCCAGCCCTGGACCCGGGCGCCGAGTCGCTCGCGGGCGGCCAGGGCGACCGAGCCGCCGATGAGCCCGACGCCCAGGACCGCGAGCTGCAAGGCCAAGCGCTCAGACGGTGGCGCTCAGCGCCTTCCCGGCCAGGGCGGCGGCCCGCTCCACGCGCTCGAGGTAGTCCGCGAAGCCGTCGGCGCGCAGCGCCTGCGGGCCGTCGCAGATGGCCTCCTCGGGCTCGGGGTGCACCTCGACGATGATGCCGTCGGCGCCCGCCGCGGCGGCGGCCAGCGAGAGCGGCTCGACGAGGTCGCGCCGGCCGGCGGCGTGGCTCGGGTCGACGATGACCGGCAGGTGCGTGAGCTCCTTGAGCACGGGCACCGCGGTGAGGTCGAGGGTGTAGCGGTACGCGGTCTCGAAGGTGCGGATCCCGCGCTCGCACAGCAGCACGCGCTCGTTGCCCTCCTTGAGCACGTACTCCGCGGCGAGGAGCAGCTCCTCCAGCGTGGCGGAGGCCCCGCGCTTGATGAGCGCCGGGCGTCCGCAGCGGCCGATCTCCGCGAGCAGGGGGTAGTTCTGCATGTTGCGCGCCCCGACCTGGATGACGTCGGCCACCTCGAGCACGGGCTCGAGGTCGCGCGCGTCCATGAGCTCGGTGACGACGGGCAGCCCCGTGGCCTCCTTCGCCTCGGCGAGCAGCCGCAGCCCCTCCTCCCCGAGCCCCTGGAAGGCGTAGGGGCTCGTGCGCGGCTTGTAGGCGCCGGCGCGGAACATCGTCGCCCCCGCCGCCCGCACGGTCTCCGCCGTGCCCAGCGTCTGGTCGCGCGACTCGACCGTGCAGGGCCCGGCGATCATCGCGAAGTGCTCGCCGCCCACCCGGCGGCCCGCGATCTGGAAGGTGGAGGGCTCGCCCTGGCGCACCTGGGTCGAGGCGAGCTTGTACGGCTTGAGGATGGGCACGACCTTGTCGACGCCGTCGGCGCCCTCCAGGCCGAGCCGGGCGACGTGCTCGCGGTCGCCGACCACGCCGATCACGGTCACCTCCTCGCCGCGCGAGAGGTGCGCGCGCGCGCCGATGGCCTCGACCCTGCCGATGACGGCCTGGAGCTCATCCTCGGTGGCCGTCGGGTTCATCACGATCATCACGGTGGTGCTGCCTTCCTGGTTCGAGCGACGCCTGGGACGGTGGATACGGCGCTCGGCGGAAGGTGCTGCTGCTAGCGGTCGCCGAGCGCCTGCGTAAATCGCCAGGCGTACAGCGCGGCGCAGGACGCGGGGGCGCTGTGGGGACGGCGGCTCACGGCGCGCAGGTTAGAGCACCTGGCGCAGGGCGTCGAGGAAGCGCTCGTTCTCGGCCGGCGTCCCGTAGCTCACGCGCAGGAAGCCGGCCCGTCCGAGCGCCCCGCCGGCGCGCACGAGCACGGCCCGGTCGGCCAGGCCGTGGACGACCTCGTCCTCCTCGACGCCCTCGGGCAGGCCGAACCAGGAGAAGTTCGCCTGCGACTCGGCGGGGTCGAGCCCGAGCTCGCGCAGGCCGGCCTCGACCTCGACCCGGGCGATGACCGCGCGCTCGACGCGGTCGGCCACCGCGTCCTGGTGGCGCAGGGCCTCGATCGCCGCGGCCTGGGCCAGCGCGTTCACATGGAACGGCGGGCGCACGGCGTCGACCGCGCGCACGAGGTCCTCCGAGCCGCACAGGGCGAAGCCGACCCGCAGCCCGGCGAGCGCGTGGACCTTCGAGAACGTCCGCAGGAGGACGAGGTTCGGGTGCTCGCGCAGGAGGTCGACCGTCGCGTCGGGGTCGTCGAGCACGCTGAACTCGACGTACGCCTCGTCCACGACGCAGGCGACGTGACGCGGCACCCGGGCCGCGAACGCGGCGATCGCCTCCGGCGGGTGGGCCGTCGAGGTCGGGTTGTTCGGGTTGCAGACGACGACGAGGCGGGTGGCCACGGTGATCTCCGCGGCCATCGCGTCGAGGTCGTGGCGGTCCTCGTCGTCGAGCGGGACGCGGATGGCGCGCGCGCCCGTGCTCGCGCTCAGGTTCGGGTACAGCGAGAAGGAGGGCCAGGCGTGGACGACCTCCGCCCCGGGCTCGAGCAGGGCCTCGCCGGCGGCGAGCAGGACGCCGCTCGACCCGTGGCCGACGGCGATCCGTCCCGGCGGGACCTCGTAGCGGTCGCTCAGGGCGCGGCGCAGGGCGGCGTAGGAGGGGTCGGGGTAGCGGTTGGCCCGGCGGGCCGCCCGGGCCACGGCCTCGGCCACCTCGGGCAGCGGCGCCTCGGCGGACTCGTTCGACGCGAGCAGGGCGACGTCGTCGGGCAGGGCGTAGCCCGCGGCGACGGGGTACGTCGGCACGCGCCGCACCCGCTCGTTGAACTCAAGCGGCATGGGTGGTCTCGAACCTACTGGGCGCCCTCGAGGTCCAGCCGCAGGGCGCGCGCCTCCCCGAGGTAGACGTGGCGGACCTCGTGGTCCTCGTCGGCGTGGAAGTGCAGGAGCACGCGGATGACCCGGGGCAGGGCGCCGGGGACGGGGATCTCGCGCGCGCACAGCAGCGGGACCCGCGCGAAGCCGAGGCGCCGGGCGGCGACGGCGGGGAACTCCGCGTCGAGGTCGTCCGTGCAGGTGAAGATGCAGCTCACGAGGTCGTCGGACGCGAGCGCGTTGCGCTCGAGGATGGTGCGCACGAGCTCCTCGGTGGCGTCGACGATCTCCGCGGCGTCGTTGCGCGCGACGCTGGTGGCGCCGCGCAGGGCGAAGAGGCGCATCACCTCGATCCTGTCACAGCGTCGCGCGGCGCAAGCGCTCCGCCTCGGCCGCGCTGAGGCGCCGGGCGGCGCCCACGGGCAGGCCGTCGAGGCGCAGTGGGCCGAAGCGCACGCGCTGCAGCGCGCGCACGGGGTGGCCGACCGCCTCGGCCATCCGCCGCACCTGCCGGTTGCGGCCCTCGTGCAGCGTGAGCTCGAGGAGGTCGGGGGCCAGGCGGCGCACCCGGGCCGGGGCCGTGGGCCCGTCCTCGAGCTCGACCCCCTCGCGCAGCCGGCGCAGCGCGGCCTCGCCGACGGGCGGGCGGGCGACCGTGGCCCGGTAGGTCCGCGGGACCTCGAACGAGGGGTGGGTGAGGCGGTGGGCGAGCTCGCCGTCGTTCGTGAGCAGGATGAGCCCGGTCGAGTCGGCGTCGAGGCGCCCGACGGGGTACAGGCGCGCCCCCGCCGCGGGCACGAGGTCGAGCACCGTGCGCCGGCCGTGGGTGTCGCGCGCGGTGGAGACGACGCCCGCGGGCTTGTGCAGGGCGAGGACGACGCGATCCTCGGGACCGGCGAGCGCCCTGCCGTCCACGGCCACCCCGCTCGCCTCGTCGACGTCGCGCGCGGGGTCGGTGACCCGCTCGCCGCCCACGGTGACCCTCCCCGCCCGAACGAGATCCTCGGCCGCCCGGCGCGAGGCCACGCCGGCGTGGGCGAGGAACTTGGCCAGGCGCATGGCCGCCAAGCGTAGACCGGCGCCTCTACCCTCTCGAGGCGTGGACCTCGACCTCCTCCAGACGACCCTCGACGAGCTCGGCGAACCCGCCTTCCGCGCCCGGCAGGTCTGGCGCTGGACGGCCCGCGGCGCCGGAGGCTACGAGGAGATGACCGACCTCCCGGCGGACCTGCGCGCGCAGCTCTCCGAGCGCGTGCCCCTCTCCACCCTCGAGCTCGAGCGACAGGCCGAGGCCCGCGACGGCACCGTGAAGGCGCTCTTCCGCACCGCGCGCGACGCCCGTCCGCTCGAGGCGGTGCTCATGCGCTACCGCGACGGCCGGCGCTCCCTGTGCCTGTCCTCCCAGTCGGGCTGCCCGCTGACCTGCACGTTCTGCGCCACGGGGCAGATGCGCTTCGGCCGCAACCTCAGCGCCGCGGAGATCCTCGATCAGGCCCTGCACTTCCGGCGCACGGAGGACGTCGACCACGTCGTGTTCATGGGGATGGGCGAGCCGCTCATGAACCTCGACGCCGTGCTCGAGGCCTGCCGCCGGCTCCCCGACCTCGGGGTCAGTCACCGGCACACGGCGATCTCCACCGTGGGCTGGGTGCCGGGCATCGACCGCCTGGCCGCCGAGGGGCTGCCCGTGCGCCTCGCGCTCTCCCTCCACGCCCCGGAGGACACGCTGCGCAGCCAGATCATGCCCGTCAACGAGCGCTACCCGCTCGCCGAGGTCCTCGCCGCCTGCCACCGCTACGCGGACGCGAAGCGCCAGGAGGTCTTCGTGGAGTACCTCATGCTCGCGGGGGTCAACGACCGCTACGAGCAGGCCCTCCAGCTCACCCGGCTGCTCGACCCCAAGCGCTTCAAGGTCAACCTCATCCCCTACAACCCGACGGACGCCCCCTACGAGGGCTCGGGACGCGACGCCATCGCGGCCTTCCAGGCCGTCCTCCAGGAGCACGGCCTGCGCGCCACCGTGCGCCTCACGCGCGGGCGCGACATCGACGCGGCCTGCGGGCAGCTCGCGGCGCGGGCCGCGGCCTGAGGGGCCTGGGCTAGCCCGCCGCCGCCCCCGCGTACGTCCCGAGCGCCCAGCGGTTGCCGTCGCGGTCGGTCACGGTGACGTCGCGCGACCCGTAGTCCTGGTCGACGGGCTCGGTCACGTCGGCGCCCGCGGCCCTCGCCCGCTCGTACGCCGCGTCAGCGTCGGGCACGGCGACGTAGATCACGCTCACGCCTGGCGGGGTCGCCGTCGAGCCCGCGCGCTCGTCTCCGGCCATGATCGTGCTGCTCCCGATGCGGATCTCGGCGTGGACGACCCGGCCCTCGTCGTCCTCGTAGACGGCGACGCGCTCGGCGCCCAGCGCCCGCTCGAGCCGGGCGAACGACGCCTTCGCGTCGCGGAAGGTGAGGCAGGGGAAGACGGCCTGTGCCATGGCGCGGACGCTACGCCGGGGCCCGGCCCGTGTCTTGCACGAATGGGAGCGCGCCGACGGCGGTCGGCGTCAGGGTTCGGACCCGACGCTCGTCGCCGCCGGACCTGGCGGTCAGCCGCTCGGGCAGAGCTCGCGGTCGTCCTCCACGAGCTCGACCTCGCCGGCGAGGGGCGCGGGGAAGTGGGCGCGGAAGCCGAAGGCGAACGGGGTGGGTCCGAGGGCGCGCAGCGCGGCGACGCGCTCCTCGGCCTCGCCGACGGTCGGCAGGTGGCCGGTGGGCACCCACCACAGCGCGGTGTGCACCTCGAGGCGCTCGAACCACTCGCGCCGACGGCGCATGACCTCGAGGTGCGCCGCTCCGCGTAGACGAAGAAGCGCAGGGCCTCGAGCGAGGCCCACACGGACATGTTCACGATGAGCCGGTCGTCGCCGAAGCCGCGCACGGCGGTGGCGTCGCCGTCCTCGGTCTGCAGGCGCCAGACGAAGCCCGGGGCGGCGTCGGCCACGGCGTTGACGGGGGCGAGCAGGGCGACGAACTCGGCGAGCAGCGGGCCGTCGAGGGGGCCGCGGGGCAGCGCGACGTTCACCTGCGCGAGCTCGTGCACGGTGGGCAGCCTACGCAGGCATCCGGGTGCGACGTTGACCCCCTTGGATGTGGTCTTCGTCGTTCACGACGAGGCGCGGCACCGGGCACGGCCGCGCGGGGCGGATCACCCCTCCGGCAGCTCCATCCGCGGCCCCGCCCCCGTGCGCGCCTCGCCCGCCCGCAGGAGCCGGTCGCGCAGCGCCGCCTCGGCCTCCGGGTCGGGGTCCCAGCCCGAGGGGTCGGGCAGCGCGGCGAGCGACTCGAGGCCGAACAGCCGCTCGAACAGCGGCGTCGTGCGGTAGAGCACCGCGCCGAAGGGCGAGCGCCCCGCCTCCTCGACGAGCCCGCGCTCGGCGAGGGTGGCCGCGGCCGAGTCCGCGTTGACGCCGCGGATGCGGGCGATCTCCGGGCGCGAGACGGGCTGCAGGTAGGCCACGACGGCGAGCGTCTCGGCCTGGGCCGGGCTCAGCGAGGGGGCCCGGGGCGTGGCCAGCAGCCGCCGGGCGGCGGGCTCGGCCACGGGGTCGGAGG
>JALYMR010000121.1 GCA_030773615.1 Actinomycetota bacterium | reverse complement strand
GTGAGCACGCCACGGTGATCGCCAGCGGGCGGCTGGGCCGGCTCGGGCGCCAGACCGAGACCCGCCGAGTCCGACGGGCACCCGCGGTCCGCAGCTGGCGCTCGAGGTCCGTCACCCAGTCGTCGGTCATCACGTCGCTCCCCGGTCCAGCCGCGCGCGGAGCCCGGCCAGGCCCCGCGAGACGCGCTGTCGCACCGTCGCCTCGTGCACGAGCGTCGCCGACGCGATGTCCGCGTAGGGCGTCTCCTCGACGACCCGCGCCTGCACCGCCGCACGTTGCTCGGCCGGCAGCGCGTCGAGCGCCGCGCGCAGCGCCGCGGCGGTCGAGTCGAGCGCGACGAGCGTCTCGACGCGCTCGATCGCCTCGTCGGTCAGCTGCAGGCGCTCCATGCCCAGACGCCGACCGGCTCGCGCGTCGACCGCCCCCGTTCCCACAGCCGCCCGAGCTGGCGGTGGGCGATCCCGTACAGCCAGGCGACCGCCGGCCCCCGCTCGGGATCGAACCGACGCACGCCGTCGAGCGCTGCGGCGAACGTCTCCGCGCAGAGGTCGGCCGCCACCTCGGGGTCGCCCGTCCGGCGTAGGCAGTAGGCCAGCAGCGCGGCGACGTGGCGGCGGTAGAACGCGGCGAAGGCCTCCACATCGCCGGCGGCCGCCGCCAGGAGCTCGTCGTCGCCGCTCATCATCCGCACTTAGAAGCTGTCTCGAAACGGTTGGGCAGGGGCGTTGAGGGGCGTGGCGAATCTTGGTCGTGGGGGACATAACCGCGACCGGGAGGTGCAGCGTGGCCGAGTCGATCCGCCAGGTCAGCGACGGGTTGTGGGAGGCAATCGAGCCGTTGCTGCCGGCGCATCCCTCTGACCCGCGCGGCGGCCGTCCGCGCGTGGACGACCGGACGTGCTTTGGGGCGGTCAACTTTGTGCTGATGACCGGAATCGCCTGGCGGCACGTGCCGCGCGAGCTGGGCGTCTCGCTGGCGACCCCCCATCGACGCCTGCAGGAGTGGGAAGCGGCCGGCGTGTTCGCGCGGCTGCATGGCGTGCTGCTGGAGCGCCTCAACGCCGCCGGGCGCATCGACTGATCCGCGTCAATCGCCCACCGCAATCACATCCGCGCTCTTCAAGGGGGCCTTGACCGGGCCTTCGCCGGTTGACCGTGCCCGCCCGGCTCCAAGCACCACCTGCTCACCGATTCCGCGGTATCCCGCTGGCCATCAGCTTGACCGGCGGGCACCGCAACGACGTCACCGAGCTGCTTCCGCTCATCGACGGCGTCGGGCCGGTGCGCGGCAAGGTCGGCCGGCCGCGCCAGCGCGCCGAGCGGCTGCTGGCCGACCGCGGCTATGACCACGACAGGTACCGCCGTGAGCTGCGGGCCCGCGGCGTCCAGCCGGTGATCGCGCGGCGCGGCGAGGGCCACGGCTCGGGCTGGGCCGGGAGCGGTGGGTCGTCGAGTGGACCTTCGCGCACCTGCACAACCTGCGTCGGCTGCGCACCCGCACGAGCGCGACGACCAGCTGCACCTGGCATTCATGCTGCTCGGCTGCGCCGTCGTCTGGCGAGCGCGCCCCGGCCGCGCGCACGGCGCGCCGGCGTCGGCCATCGCCCTCTGCGTCCGACGTGCGCAGAGGGCCCTGCCGCGGCAGCGCGGCGTGGGCGGCGGGTAGGCGCGCGGACAATCGAGGCCGCGCGCCCTGCCCCGCCGCTGCGGCTCAGCCCTTGCTGTACGGGTCGATGTAGACGTCGTCGACGGTCCACTCGCCTTGGTCGTCGGCGGGCGTGAGTCGGATGGCCGCGTGCTGTCCGGCGGGCAGGACCGCCAGCAGGTTGGCGAGCAGCGGCAGGGGCACGGTCGGCTGCCAGTCCGAGGCGGCCGTAACCAGGCCGATGGGGAGCGATTGCGGGCGCCCCGCCAGGTCGCGGAAGACGACGGCGACGGCGAGGGTCGAGGTCGGCGCGCCGGTGTTGCGCGCGAAGAGCCGGACTGTCGGGTGCTCAACGCCGATGCACAGGGAGGGCGTGGTCGCCGCGGCGCCGGGGGGCAGGGTGAGGGAGTGGGCGTCGCCATCGCCGCCGACGTTGAAGGACTCGTTGCCGTCCACGACGCTCGCACCTCCCGCCAGCGTCCATCCGCTCCCGCCCTGCTCGACGCCCCCATCGGGAACGAGCACGTACGAGGCGGGGTCCAGCCAGGGCAAGAAGGGCCGCTCGAGGCGCTGGCCGGGGCAGCCACCGAGGACAGCGGCATCCGCGGGCGTGGGCAGGCCGACGAGGGCGACGAGGGCGGCGACGGCGGCGAGAGCGGCAAGGGCGGGCCGGGCGAGGCGGGGGAACGCGAGCATGAGGACCTTCCGGAGGGACGAAGGACGGTCTGGCCGAGATCGTCAGCGCTCCGCGGGCGCTTGATACGACACTCGTCCAGATCGGTTCGCTCGCTCAGGCGGGGCACGCTCGTCGATCCGTCCGCTCAAGGCTGCACGGACTCACGCCGATGCTGGAACCGTGGTCGGACCCGGCGCAGACGCAAGCCTCGACTCGGGCCGAGCCGTCGGGTTGATGGGCGTCATGGGATCCTTTGCCGGCGCGGCGGAGGACCTCCTCGAGCGCCGCCGCCCCGACGAGACTCGACGCCTCGCCAGGCGCGAGTTCACCGTCGAGCTGCTCGCGGCCGGGCTCTTCGCGCTGATCGCCATCGCGCTCGTGCTCTCGCTCCCGACCCCAGGTGGGCTCGAGCCGATGCCGGCGGCCCTGCTCGTGTCCGCCTACGCGCTCGTGTCCCGCGTGAAGTTCCAGCTGGGCCCCGGTTTCCTGCGGCCCACCCAGCTCGTCTTCATCCCCATGGTCTTCCTGCTCTGGGCCCCCCTTGTCCCCCTGCTCGTCGCCGCCGGGGCGCTGCTCGGTCAGCTTCCGGACGTGGTGCGCCGGGGCGCGAGGCCCGAGCGGCTCCTCGTGGCCGTCGCCGACTCCTGGTACGCGATCGGCCCGGCGGTGCTGGTCGGGCTCGTGGCCCCGGTCGAGCTGACCTGGGCGGGGTGGCCGGTCTACGCCCTTGCGCTGCTTGCCCAGTTCGCCGGCGACCTCGTCGTCTCCACGCTGCGCGAGTGGCTGGGGAGCGCGATGCCGCCCGTCGCCCAGGCCAAGGTCATCGGCCTCGTCTACCTCGCGGATGCCCTGCTGGCCCCGATCGGCCTGCTCGCCGTGTTCGCCGCCACGGCGCAGCCCTACGCCTACCTGCTCGCCGTTCCCTCGGGTGCCCTCCTCGCCCTCGTTGCGCGGGAGCGCAGCGCGCGCATCGAGCGGGCCCTGGCCCTCGGACGCGCCTACCGCGCGAGCGCGCTGCTGCTCGAGTCTCAGGCGGAGGACCTGCGGCGCCAGACTGCACGCCTCGATCGCTCGCATCGCCGCGTGGGCGACGCGGTCGCTTCGATCCTCGACCGCGCCGCGGTCGAGCGCATCCTGCTCACGACCGTCCTCGACGCGCTCGAGGCCGGCGTGGCCCGGGTCGACGGACGCGCCTCGTCGGGCCGCCTCACCGAGCGGGCGCGCGCCGGGGACGGCCGCTGGTGCCCCTCCGCCCTGTCCGCGGCGCAGGACGCCGTCGCGTCAGACGGCCGCCCGGTGGAGGTGACGCACGGGGACGTGAGCGCGCTGGCCGTCAGGCTCGGCGGCGGCCCCGAGGTCCTCGCCGTCGCCCGGGCCGGGGAGCGCTTCTCGGGCGCGGAGCGCGACCTGCTCGCCGACCTCGCCGCACAGGCCGTGGTCTCCTTCGAGAAGGTCGTCGCGCACGAGACGGTCAGCCGGCAGGCGAACGTCGACGAGCTCACGGGCCTGCTCAACCGGCGCCGGCTCGACGAGGTCCTGACGCAGGAGCTCGAGGTCGCCGATCGCACGGAGCGCCCGGTGGCGCTCGTCATGATCGACGTGGACAACTTCAAGCGCGTAAACGACGGGCATGGCCACCAGGTGGGCGACCGCGTGCTCGCCGAGATCGGGCAGGTCGCCCGCTCCGTCGCCCGCGAGCAGGACCACGCGGGTCGCTACGGCGGCGAGGAGCTCGCTGTCGTCCTGCCCGGCGCCGGGCTGGCGGAGGCGGCGCTCGTCGCCGATCGCCTTCGCCGCGCCGTCGGCGAGCGTGCCATCCCGCTGGCGGGGGGGCAGACGCTCGGGGTCACCGTCAGCGTCGGCGTCGCCAGTGTTCCCGTCGCTGCCGCCGACCGCGAGTCCCTGGTCGCTGCCGCCGACGCCGCCCTGTACGTGGCGAAGCGCACGGGCAAAAACCGCGTGGTCTGCGCGCCGCGCCTCGCCCACCTCGAGCTCCAGGACGAGCGCCCGGCCGCCGGCC
>JALYMR010000120.1 GCA_030773615.1 Actinomycetota bacterium | reverse complement strand
AGCCCCAGAGGTACTCGATGCCGCTCGCGCCGACGTAGGGGTCGCCCTCGAAGTCGAAGAAGACGTCGCCCGGCGACGGCGCGGGCAGCCGCGCGTAGCCGCGCTCGCGCTCGGCCGGGAGGTGGCGGTGCATGGGGGCGTCGCGCCGCCCGCTCTCGCACTGCAGCGCCGCCTGCGTGCGCAGGGTCTCGACGCGCTCGGAGGCGAGCCCGTCGACCGTCGCGCCCGCGGGCAGCGTGGCGAGCGCGGTGAGCGTCGACACCCCAGCCGACGTGAGCGCCTCGCGCTGCGATCGGCGCGAGCGAGCCACGAAGGACAGGTGGTCGTCGGTGCGACGCCGCCGGTCGCACTCGCGCTCCAGGCGGCACAGCGGGCAGTGGTCGACGGTCTCGGGGTACACGTCGCGCGGCTGCGCCCGCACGAGGGCCTCGAGCCGTCTGACCACGTGGCGGTGCAGCGCGGCGTAGCGACGCAGGTCGACCCTCTCCTCGGTGCCGTCGCCGAGCAGGACGAAGGCGTGGTGCACCGCGTCGCCCTGGACCCGTGCAACGAGGCGCGCGTAGAGGCTGAGCTGGTGGACGACCTGCGGCTTGACCGACCGGGCGAGCTTCGTGTCGACGACCTCGTAGGCGTGGTCGCCGAGCCGCGACGGCTGCTCGACCCGGCGCAGGAAGTCCACACGTCCCTGCCACCGGCCGTCGAAGAACGCGGCCTGGTAGACGAGCGGGACGCCGGCGCGCATGTGCGCCTCGGTCCGGTGCGCGGCGGCCTCGAGCTCGGGCCGCCCGTAGCCGTACGCGGGCAGCGCGATCTCCTCGTGGCCGCCCGCCCTCGCGGACAGGCGCGCGAGCTGCTCGGCCTCGTAGCGGTCGCCCCGCTCGCGCACGAGGTCGCCGTGCGGGCTCTCGTCCCGGGGGAGCTTGCCACGCAGGTCGAGCGCCGCCCTGAGCTGCTCCTGCGACAGGTGCTCGCAGGCGAGGAAGCTCGCGAGGTCCGTCGCGGAGAGGACGAGCTCGTCGGCGTCGGGGAAGCGGAGCACGGCACGCACGAGGGTGACGCAGGCGCCGGCAGAAGTCGACGGGTGACCGGGCTACGGCCGGACCGCGGGCGCCCCCATGCGCAGGCGCGCCCGGCTCAGCACGAGCCCCGGGTGCGTGCCCGCGAGGAGCCAGGACGGCAGCGCCGCGCCGGCGGGCGACACCTCCACGCTCGCAGGCCGGCCCAGGCCGAGACCGGCGAGCGGGGCGAGCAGCTCGCGGCCGGACGCGTCGAGCTGCAGCGCGCGGGCGAGGCCGAGGAGGGGCAGGCGCGGCCCGCTCGGCGCTGTCGTCGCGCTCACCGACCACCCCTCGGCCGCGGCCCGCGCGGCCGCGCCGCTCCAGGCGAACCGCGCGAGCGTCTTGGGCAGCGCCCAGTTGGCCCGGCCGTCGCCCGCCGACGCGAGCGAGTCGACGGCGATGAAGGGAACATGGGCGGCCGGGAGCCCTCGCTCGAGCAGGACGACCGGGGACGCCAGGATCTCGGCGTACGGCCCGACGGGGCTCTCGAGGTACTGCACGAGCGCGCCGATCGTGACCGGCACGAGCCGCCGGGAGCGCAGCGCGGGGGGCAGCTGGTCCCGGGCGGCGTCCCTCGCGCGATGCCACCAGATCACCGCGCGCAGGCGCGTCGTCCACGGCGGGCGCGCGGAAGGCATGGGCGTCAGTACCAGATGACCTGCACGGCGCCACGTGGCGCGGCTGCTGGGAGCGACTTCGCAAGCCCCTGCGCGTGACGGCGCGCGCTCCACGCCGCCGCGCCCGCGTCGAGCACGTCGGCGACCGGGACGACGCCGGCCTCGCCCAGCTCGTCGGGGAACTCGATGCCCTGACCCGCCAGCGCCCGACGGCGCAGCGCCTGACCGTTCCAGGTCGTCTTCGCGAACGGGAGCGGCCGTCCGATGAGCTCGCGGAACGACACCTCGGGGTGGACCTCGACGAGGCGGGGATCCTCGTCGGCCACCTCGGCGACGCGCTCGATGTTGTGACGCAGCGCCCACGACTGCTGCGAGATCTTCTTGCCGTCGAGGAGTCGGGCAGCGATCTCGTTGGCCTCCGCGTACGTCGCGGCGGCGAGCACCTCGGCGGGCGCGGTGGCGAAGACGCTCTGCCCGCGAGGACGGACGAACTGCCGGGCCAGCGCGTCGGCCCGCCGCTCCCGCACGGGGAGGCCGATCGGCATGTCGATCCCCACGCAGGCAGGATCACCGGCATCGGCGATGAGCGCGCGGAGGTCGTCGCGGGCGAGAACCTGCGGCTGCTCGGCAGGACCGAGGAGGACGCCGACCCATCCCCCGCGGTACCAGTCGACTCCCAGGACGGGGTGCTCGCTCACCGGTGTGGGCACCTGTACCCGCTGACGTCGACGCGACGCCCGCCGGCGAGGCCGACGAGGGCTGCGCCCCCGCCGGCCCGCCCGGTGCGCCTACTCGTCGAGCACGGCCGCGGCCTCGCCGGTCAGCCGCAGGATGTGCATGCCGGTGTTGGCCCGGTCGACGGCGTAGACCAGCCCGCGGTCGTCGACCTCGACGTTGTTCGTCTGGATCGCGACCTTGCAGCGCTCCGCGCCGTCGA
>JALYMR010000119.1 GCA_030773615.1 Actinomycetota bacterium | reverse complement strand
GCGGGTTGGGCGACGAGAGGCTCCCCCCGTCCTGAGCCAGGCGTACGCTCTGGCCCGTGTCCGGTGCGCTCACCGACGACGAGCTCGCGTTCCTGCGGGGCGGGCTCGACCTGGCGCGCGAGGGGCGCACGGGGGAGCTTGCCTCGGTGCTCGATCGCGGGGTGCCGGTGAACCTGACGAGAAGTTCGTCGAGGCCTACCGCCTCGCGCGGGACGGCGGCCTGCGGCTCACTGCGCATGCTTGCGAGGACGCCCCCGCGAGGAACTTCACCACGTGCCTCGACCTCCTCGGCTGCGAGCGAATCGACCACGGCTACCACGTGCTCGGCGATCCGGAGGTGGTCAAGCGGACCCGCGACGAGGGGACCCTCTTCACCGTGTGCCCGACGGCGACCGCCGTCTGCTACTTCGACGCCTACGACCTCACGACGCACCCCATCCGCAGGATGGCCGACGAGGGCCTGCGCATCATGGTCAACTCGGACGATTCACCCATGTTCCACACGGACATCGGGACGGAGTACGTCAGGATGGCGTCGGCCGCCGGCTGGGGCCCGGACCAGGTGCGCCAGTTCGTCCTGAACGGGGTCGAGGGGTCCTGGCTGGGCGAGGACGAGAAGCGGCGGATGCGCGAGGACTTCGAGCGCGACCTCGACGGGCTCGACGGCGAGCTCGACGCGTCGAGCTCGCCGCAGCCGGGGCACTAGGCCCAGAAGCTCCCGGCCTGCGACGCGACCTGCGGGCGAGGTGATCCGCGGCGAGCCGGTTCTGGCTGAGGTCGGGCTCGAGGGCTCGAGCTCCTCGTCCGTCAACAGGCGCGTCCCGCGCCAGGGGTGGGACGACAAACAGGTCACATGCGGCACAGTTCTCGTCCCACCCCGCCAGAAGCCCTTCCTCGCCGCCCCCCACGCGGCCGGCACCCCGGGGGCCTCCAGCTCCCGAGGGGAGAGCGTCTCGCTGGCCACGCCTCGTCCATCCCATGGCACTCAGCTCGCCGCGGTGACCTCTGCCGTCACCCACGAACGCGCGACGACGGTCGCGACGTGGCCGGCGGGGATGGTGAGCCTCGCCGTCCACGCGCCGCCGAGCTCCTGGCGGGAGGAGTGCGGGATGGCGGCAGCCTCGAGTGAGGCTTCATGACGGGACGCGCGCTCGTATCCCGTCGCGCCGTCGTAGGTGACGTCGATGCCGAAGCGGTCCGCTTCGAGCGACCAGACGCTGACGCGATCGGGAACATGCGGCGCGGTGCGAGTGAGTCGTTCGGACCGATGAGCGCGCTCATGGTCCCGAAGGTCGGCATCCCCTTGCGAAGGGTGAGCGAAGAGCTGACGACGTCCGCCACCGATGACTTCCGCCCCCGCCCGTCGTCTGAACCGGCATGAGCAACCCCACGCAGGCCCCCACCACCGTCACCAGCATCGGCGTCGCGATGTTCGCGGTTGCCGACCAGGACGCGGCCCGCGCGTTCTACACCGAGAAGCTCGGCTACGAGGTGCGCAGCGACAGCCGGTTCGGCGAGCAGGGCGAGATGCGCTGGCTCGAGGTCGCCCCGCCCGGCTCCGCCGCCCGCCTGGCGCTCAACCCGCCGATGGGCGGCGAGCCCGGGGGGAGCGCGATCGGCGTCGAGACGCCGGACGTCCTGGGCGAGCACGCGCGCCTGCGGGCGATCGGCGGGATCGACCTCGACCCCGAGCCGACGGGAACCATCCCCGGCGCCCCGCTGATGTTCATGCTGCGCGACCCCGACGCCAACACCGTCGTCGTGGTGGAGGCGCCCCCGGCCGAATAGGCCCCGCCTCGGGCGGGCGCGACCGCCGGCGTGGGCGAGCGGTGGCGAGAGGCGGTCAGCCCGCCGGCCCGATGACGCGCGGCGCGTCGGCGATCGAGTCGATCGTCAGCGTGGGCTGCACGCCCGAGCGGCGCACCGCCTCCTCGTGGAACTTGCCCGTTCGCACGAGGACGCCGGCGAGGCCCGCGGCCAGCGCCCCGCCGACGTCGCTCTCCACGTCGTCGCCCACCATGACCGCGTCGCGGGCATCGACGCCGAGCTCGGCGAGCACGGCGGCGAAGAACGCCTCGGCGGGCTTGCCCACCACGAGCGCCTCCCGCGCAGTCGCGTACTCGAGCGCGGCCACGAACGCCCCCACGTCCAGGGACAGGCCGCCCGGCGTTCGCCAGAAGCGGTTCTTCTGCAGCGCGACGAGCTCCGCGCCCCCCATCACGAGGCGGAACGCCTCGTTGAGCACGTCGTAGCCGAAGCCCCGCCCGAGGTCGCCGATCACCACCGCGTCGACGTCGCCCTGCGCCTCCTCGAGCTCGGCGAAGTCCTCCTTCACCGCGTCGTTCATGAGCAGGCTCACGCGGTGGGAGCCGCGCCGCCGG
>JALYMR010000118.1 GCA_030773615.1 Actinomycetota bacterium | reverse complement strand
GGCGGGCGCCGCGGACGAGACGGGCGTCGTGACGACCACGACGGCGCGCGCGGGCGCAGCCGGGGCGGGTCGGGCCGTCTCCGAGGCCGCTCGGGGTGCGGGCGCGGTCGAGGAACGCTGAGCGACGACCCCCGGCGTTGGGGAGGAGGCGCGCTCCTGGGAGCGGATCGGCGCAGGCCGCCGTGGCGCCGGGCGCCGCGGGGGGGAGCCCTCCGAAGCGACGGAGGGTGCCGGGCGCGAGGGGGACGGCTGCGTCGCGCCGCTCGCGGGCGCTTCGCTTCCGGCAGCCGGCGGGGCCGTCTGGGTGGAGGTTGTGTTCCCGGGGTCCGCCGCGGGCGCCGTGGGCGCCGACGGTGACGCGCCGTGGAGGGTGGGATCGTGCGAGCCGCCCGACTCCGCGCGCTGCTCGGGCGAGAGCGCCGCCCACTCCTGCGCCGACAGGTACTCCTGCGGCGTGCAGGCAGCGGCGGCGGGCGCGCCGACGGCGATCGCGCCGAGCGCGACGATCGCGACGGCCGACGTCTGTCCCCTCCTGCACCGCACGGGCGGGACCATAGCCCCGGGGGCGTGTCGCGGGCAACCTCGGACGCCCTTGCGGCCGGGGGCGTGCACACCGCGATACGGTGCGCCGCTCCGCTGGCGTTGGCAAGGAGGGACGGAAGTGCGCAGTCCGAGAAGGGTTGCCGGAGTCGCGGCGGCGGTGGTGGTCGGAGCGGGTGCGAGCCTGGGGCTCCTGGCCAGCCCGGGTGGGGCGCAGACCTCGGAGCGGGGGGTCCGGGGTCAGTTCAGCACGATCCTCATGGTCCACACCGCGCAGAGCACGCCCACGTTCCAGGTCGCGGAGACGAGGCCGTGGGACGGGCGCAGGCAGCGGGGGCGCGTCTTCAGCTACCGCTCCATCCCCTGCACGGGCCCCGCGCCCGTGAACAACATCTCCTCCGACCTGCCCAGCTACAACGGGCGCGTCGAGAGCAGCCGCGCGCCGTCCTCGCTGCGCGGGCACCCCTTCGCGTTCCGCGTGGAGCGCACGCGGCGCTACGGTTGGGTCCTCCGGGGGCTCCTCGAGCTGACCGTGTGCAAGCTCGGGCCGGGCCCCGTCGCCGCCCCGGACCCCGTGCCCGACGCCCGGAAGCCGAAGATCAGGATGCGGTTCCGCGCGCCGTTCCGGCGGGTGACCGGCGAGGTCGCGCACTTCGCCGGCCGGTTCGAGATCATCGGCGGCACCCAGCGCTACGCGGACCTCAAGGGCTCGGGTAGGATCGCCGGCTACTTCTTCTGCTTCGACCCGGAGGGCTGCCAGGCCAAGGGCGGGCGCTACCTCGACGCCCAGATGGTGCTCCACGGCCGGTACGCCGACCGGACGCCGCAGCTCGGCGGCTGAGCGCGCCGCGGTCAGTTGCCCCGGGTCAGCAGATCCGGGGCAGCGGATCCCCGGCCAGCATGTCGACGACGCGCGTCCCGCCGAACGCGGTCTCGAGCAGCACCATCCCGGGAGGCTCCGCGCGGACCTCGCCCACGACCTCGGCCCGGGCGCCGAGCGGGTGGGCGCGCAGGGCCGCGAGCGCCTCGCCGGCCAGCTCGGGGGCGACGACGGTCACGAGCTTCCCCTCGTTGGCCACGTAGAGGGGGTCGATGCCGAGGATCTCGCAGGCGCCGGTCACCTCCTCGCGCACGGGCACGGCGGCCTCGTCGAGGACGATGCAGACCTCGGCGGCGAGCGCGAACTCGTTGACGGCGGTGGCCAGGCCGCCCCGGGTCGGGTCGCGCAGGCACCGCACGCCGGGCCCTGCGGCCTCCAGGAGCGCCTCGGTCAGCCCGTGCAGGGGCGCGGTGTCGCTCTCGAGCTCCACCTCGAGCTCGAGCTCGCCGCGGGCGACCATGATCGCCATGCCGTGGTCGCCGATCGTGCCCGAGACGAGCACGAGGTCGCCGGGCCGGATGGCGGTGGGCACGAGCGCGAGGTCGTGCTCGACCGTGCCCACGCCCGCGGTCGAGACGTACAGGCCGTCGGCCTTGCCCCGCTCGACGACCTTCGTGTCGCCGGTGACGACGGCGACGCCGGCCGCCCGCGCAGCCGCCCCCATCGAGGCGACGATGCGACCGAGCTCCTCTGTGGGCAGGCCCTCCTCGATGATGAAGCCGGCCGACAGCCAGCGCGGCCGGGCCCCGCTCATGGCCAGGTCGTTCACCGTGCCGTTGACCGCGAGCTCGCCGATGTCCCCCGCCGGGAAGAAGAGCGGCTTGACCACGAAGGAGTCCGTCGAGAAGGCCAGGCGGGGAGGGCCGGCGTCGTCGGGGGCGAGCAGGGCGCCGTCGCCGAGCGGCTCGAGCAGGGCATTGCCGAGCTCGGGCAGGAAGAGCGTCTCGAGCAGCACGCGCGAGGACTTCCCGCCCGCGCCGTGGGCCAGCGTCACGTGCCGGTCGGTGAGCTTGACGTGCGGGCGCCGGCGGCGCCGCTCGATGCGATCGAGGACCTCCTGCTCGCGGGGGTCGATCATGCTCATGCGCCCAGGGCCACGTCCGCGGGAAGCTCGCGCCCCCGCCGACGGGCGAAGCGGCCGTAGTTGTAGTAGGCCGCGCACGCCCCCTCGCTCGAGACCATGCACGTCCCGATCGGCCGGTCGGGCGTGCACGCGGTGCCGAACACCTTGCACTCCCAGGGCTTGATGACTCCCTTGAGCACCTCGCCGCACTGGCAGGCCTTGGGGTCCGCAACCCGGATGCCGGGGACGTCGTAGGCCACCTCGGCGTCCCAGTCGGCGAACTCCGCGCGGAGCTTCAGCGCGCTCTGGGAGATGAAGCCGAGGCCGCGCCACTCGAAGGTGGTGCGCAGCTCCATGGTCTCGGCGATCGCCCGCAGCGCGCGCGGGTTGCCCTCGTCGCGGACAACGCGCCGGTACTGGTTCTCGACCTCGCTGCGCCCCTCGGAGAGCTGGCGCAGGATCATGTAGACGCCCTGGAGGACGTCGAGCGGCTCGAAGCCGGACACCACGACGGGACGGCCGTAGTCGCGTGCGATGAACCGGTAGGGCCGGTTGCCGATCACCGTCGAGACGTGGCCGGGGCCGACGAACCCGTCCAGCCGCAGGTCGGGGGAGTCGAGGATGGCCCGGATGGCCGGGATGATCGTCACGTGGTTGGCAAACAGCTTGAAGTTGCGGATGCCCTCGGCGCGGGCGCGCAGCAGCGTCAGCGCCGTGGACGGCGCGGTCGTCTCGAAGCCAATGGCGAAGAAGACGACCACGCGGTCGGGGTTCTCGCGCGCGATCCGCAGCGCGTCCAGCGGCGAGTACACCATCCGCACGTCGGCGCCGCGGGCCTTCGCGTCGAGCAGCGAGCCCCGCGTGGACGGCACGCGCAGCATGTCGCCGAACGTCGTGAAGATGACCTCGGGGTGCTCGGCGAGGGCGATGGCGTCGTCCTGGCGACCCATGGGGATGACGCACACCGGGCAGCCCGGGCCGTGAACGAGCTCGACCTCGGGCGGCAGCAGGTCCTCGACGCCGTGCTTGTAGATGGCGTGCGTGTGGCCGCCGCAGACCTCCATGATCTTGTAGTGCCGCCCGGGCTCCACCAGCCCGGCGATCTGCTCGGCGACGCGGCGGGCCACGTCACCGGAGCGGTACTCGTCGACGAACCTCACGGGCGCGCTCCGATCGTCTCGAGGAGCAGGTGGTAGATCGTGGCGTGCGCCTCCTGGACGCGGGGGACGTAGTCGCCGCCGACCACGAGCAGGTGGTCGGTAGCGGTGGGGCCGGCCAGGCGCCCCCCGGCGTAGCCCGTGATCGCGCAGGTGAGCATCCCGCGGCGCCTCGCCTCGCCGAGGCCGGCGAGGACGTTCGGCGACGACCCGCTCGTCGAGATGGCGAGGGCGACGTCGCCGGCCCGGCCGAGGGCGATGAGCTGCCGGGCGAAGACGTTGTCGAAGCCCACGTCGTTGGCCACCGCCGTCACCGTGGCGGCGTCGTCGGTGAGGGCCACGGCCGCCCAGCCCGCCGCCCGCGCGTCGGCGGCGGCGTCCTGCGCGTCCGTCGACGAGCCCCCGTTGCCGAACGCGAGCAGGCGCCCCCCGCGCTCGAGCCGGGCGCGGATCCCGCGGGCGCAGGCCGCGATGGCCGGGACGTCGATCGCGCGCCGCAGGGCGACGACGTCGGCCGCCTTGCGCAGCGTCGAGGCGCGGGCGTCGGCGACGACGCTGCCGAGGTCGCGCTCCCCCGCTTCGAGGAAGGGGTAGAGGAAG
>JALYMR010000117.1 GCA_030773615.1 Actinomycetota bacterium | reverse complement strand
TGCAGCCCCTTGCGGGTGAAGTCGTCGTCGACGTGCTCGAGCTCGGCCTCGAGGGCGAGCAGGCCGTCGCGCCGGGCGCGCTCCGCGTAGCCCACGATGGTCTGCACCTGAGCCCCGAGGTCCGGGCCCTGGGCGGCGAACGCCTTCTTGTAGAGCCCGGGCACGGCCTTCATGCCCTCGGCGCCCGAGGACGCGAAGCAGACCCCGGAGAGACCGCCGAAGATGATGAGGATGGCGGGGATGTTGAAGAGGGACCCGATGGGGGTCCCCTCCATGATCGCGCCGGCCAGAAGGCCGAGGCAGGCGATGACGATCCCGATGATGGTGGCGGCCTTCATGACGCTCACCTTGGGTCATCGACCGCGGTGCCGCGGGCTTCAGCCCCCGTCCACGCGCGCCTGGACCCTCGTCCACGCCCGCGCCGGCCCGCTCAGACCGTGAGGGCCTGCCGGCGCTGGTGGACGAGGAGGAACGCCCGCAGGCGCTCGCGGGCCGGCTTGAGCAGCGGCCCGAACTCCACGGCGGTCAGCCAGGGCGTGCGGCGCATGATGCGCGCGGCGCCCTGCAGCGGCCCGCCGGGCAGGTCGAGCTCCACGAGCACGTGCTCGCCGCGCTCGCCCACCGCCCCCGTCCTCGCCCCGAGCCCCGTGAGGCTGACGTCGACCGTGCGCACTCCGATGGCCTCGCCACGCGGGCGGCCGTCGGGGTGCAGCGGGGTGAGGAGGACGGGCAGGTCGACGCTCAGCCGCGACGAGGACCGCGGTTGGCGCAGCTGGACGCCGTCGTTGACCGTGAAGCGCAGCTCGCTGGCCCCCTTGGCGCACCGGACGGTGCCTCGGAGCATGACCATGCCCCGGCCGTGCTCGAAGGTCAGCGTCGCTCTCCCGCTGAGGCTGGGCAGCGTCGCCTCCTTGCCGAGCGCGACCGGGGCGAGGGCGGCCTCGCCGTGGTTTATGGCCACGACGCGGCACTCGATCCGCACCGGCCCGAGGCCGAGGGCGACGACCTGGCGCTCCCGCAGACGCTTCACCGCGGTGCTCCGCGGCTCAGGCCAGCGCCTTGTCGACCGCCCCGATCACCCGGTCGGGCTGGAACGGCTTCACGACGAAGTCCTTCGCCCCGATCTTGATCGACTCGAGGACCTTGGACTCCTGCCCGAGCGCCGAGCACATGACGACGCGCGCGGCGGGGTCGAGGGCGATGATCTCCTTCAGCGCCTGCAGCCCGTCCTTCTCGGGCATCGTGATGTCGAGGGTCATGAGGTCGGGCTTGAGCTCCTGGAAGCGCTCGACCGCCTCCTGGCCGTTGCCGGCCTCGCCGACGACCTCGTGGCCGCCCTTGGCCAGCGCGTCGCTGACCATCTTGCGCATGAACGCTGCGTCGTCCACGACGAGCACACGTGCCATCTACGCTGCCTCCTTGAACTGGTGGTCCTGGCGTTGGTTGGGGATGAAGTCGCTCTCGAGCCCGACGACCGCGTCGATGCGGATTGCGAGCTCCCCCTCGTCGGTGACGAGGAGCCGGCCGGCCGCGAAGCGCATGCCGTTCACGTAGAGGTCGATGGGGTCCTCCGCCTCGCGATCGAGCTCGAGGACGTCACCCGGGGGCAGGGCGACGAAGCGGGCCATGGGCATCCGCGAGCGCCCGAGCTCGGCCCACAGGCGGACGGGGACGTCGACGAGGGCGTCGCGGAGCGGCTCGCCCTCGTGGACCTCGGAGACCTGCTCGAGCGCGCGGGTCATGCGCACCACGAAGGCGTTGGGCACGAGCTGCACGAGCCGGCAGGGCACGCCGAACACCCTGAGCGCGGCGCTCACGGCGTACGGGGTGGTCGCGCAGAACTCGCGCGCCTGCGTGACCTCCTCGAGCACGAGCGTGCGCGGCGGCGCGATCTCGACCTCCTCGCCCACGAACTCCGTCGTGGCCATGGCGGCGGCCGACATCATCTGGTTCATCGCCTCGCCCACGGCGGAGAGCTCGAGCTCGGAGAGCGGCTCCTCGCCGTCGCCCTCGGGGGGCATGCCCATCATCGCGTTGGCCAGCCGGCGCGCGGCGGCCAGCGGGAAGGCCATGACGTTGCCGCCGGTCACCCCGTCGACGTAGGAGACGTCCGTGGCCACGGCGGGCAGGTCGATGCCCTCGAGCGGCGACGCGCCCTCGGGGACGAGGGTCACCGGGCCGGGGGTCACCGCGGCCTCGCCCGCGAGCATGTGGAGCACGCCGACGACCGCCTCGGAGGTCGCGCCGCCCAGGCGCAGGAGGGCCTCCTCGGCGTTCACGCCTCCTCCTCCGCGGGACCGGTGACCTGGACCGCGCGACGGTGCCCCGTGCGCCCCGGCTTCGCGCGGTGCACGGCGACCTCGTCGGCGTAGACCTCGACGTCGGCGTCCGCCGCCACGCCCAGGCCCACGACGTCGCCCGCGCGCAGGGCGAGCACGCGGTCGAGCGTGAGGTGCAGCTCGCCGACCTCGGCGCGCACGACGACGTCGACCCCGCCGATGCCCGTGCGCAGCGCCGCCGAGGCCGCCGCGCCGCCGGCGCTCGCGTCCTCGATGCGCTTGGAGTACCCGGCCGCGACGGGGGCCACGGAGGCGTGGGGCAGCAGGAGCCAGATCGTCGCGCTCAGCCCGTCGAGGCGCGCCTCCATGACGATGGCCAGGGTTGGCTCGGTGAAGGCGACGACCTGGCGGGCCTCCATCTTCGGCCCGATGCGGCGGCACGAGAAGCGCACGCCGGCCATGCCCTCCCAGGTCTGCGAGAGCGAGTCGGCCAGGGCCTCGAACACGCGGCGCAGGAGCACGAGGTCGATCTCCGTGAGCTTGCGCTCGCGCCCGTGCGCCTTCGTGGCCGCCCCCAGCAGCTTCTCCAGCGAGGCGCGCAGGAGCGGGAGCTCGACGCCGAGCAGCAGGCGGGTGCCGATGGGCTTGGCCTCGAGCGTCGCGCACAGCGACTCCTTGGGCACGAGCCGCAGCGCGTCCTCCCACGTGTGCTGGGAGACGTCGATGACCTCGAGCCCGAGGTCGATGCGGTGCTCGGCGGCCAGGCGGGTCATGGCGGTGCGGCAGAAGCTCTCGTGGGCCCGGCGCAGCCGGTTCTCCTGGTCGGGCGTGAACTTCGTCGGCCGCGTCCAGTCGATCGTGCGCAGCCAGCGCGCCCGGGTCCGGGTCTCCTTCGACTCGGCCGCCTCCTCGGGCAGGCGACCCTCCGCCGCCTGGTCGAAGAGGGCCGCGATCTCGTCGGGGTTGAGGAGCTTCTCGCTCATGCCTGGGCCCCGAGCAGGACTTCGTCGCGGCCCGCCGCCTCGCGGACGGCGACCACGCCGCCGGCGACCTGCACCCGCACGGTGCGGCCCTTGCTGCCGCTCGTCGCCGCCGCCTTCACGGCGATGCGCTCGGCCGCGAGCCGCTCGCGGACCGCGGCCTCGTTGCGCGCGCCCACGTCGAGCGTGCCGGAGCTCCCGGCGAGGGAGAACATGTGCGCGCCCCCCACGAGGGCCGCCTCGAGGCGGAGCTTCGTGGCCCCGAGGGCCAGCACGCGCTCGAGGAGCGCGGGCACCGCCCAGTCGGCGTACTTTCCGGCGGCGTCGCCCGCGGGTCGCTCGCCCGCCGCGTGCGCGGCGGCGCTCGGCAGCATGACGTGGGCCAGGCCCGCCACGCCGCGGGCGCGGTCGACGAGCACGAGCCCGATGCACGAGCCGAGGCCGATGGTCACCAGCGTGTCCCCGTCCTCCGACGAGGCCGCGAGCTGGCCCATCCGCACGGCGGTTTCCGTCGCGACGGTCACAGCCCCAGGCGTGCCAGCAGGTCGTTCACGCCGCCGGCCTCCGGCAGGAGCATGAACGACAGGCAGCAGCTCTCGCCCTCGACGACGAGCTCGGAGTCGAGGATGAGCGCGACGTCGGCCTCCCCGCGCATGAGCAGCACGGACGCGACGATGGCCCCGAGCATGTCGAGGGCGGTCTGCGGCGGGCAGGGCTCGAGCTCGAGGCCGACCATCTGGCCCAGGGCGCCGACGTACGAGGCGCCGAGGATGTTGCCGATCTCCCCGAGGGCGGAGAAGCCCTCCTCCGTGTCGGCGTCCACGCCGAGCATGCCGCACAGGGTCACGGCGTCCTCGGGCGGGAACAGGAGCAGGACCGTCGCGTTCATGTCGCCCACGATGGGCAGCACCGCGGCGGTCACGGGCTCGTCGGCCGGGCCCGCGACCTCGACGGCCTGCTCGAGGGGCAGCGCGGCGGCCGTCGGCACGGAGATGTCGACCGGCCGGCCGAGCATGCTCGACAGCGCCGTGCCCGCGGTCCCCGAGCCGATGTTGGCCAGCTCGCGCAGGGCGTCGAGCTGCTGGTCGGTGTAGTGGGTCTGCATCGGGGGCTCCTCTCAGGCCGCCGCGAGGGCCGCGGGCCCACGGTGGTGGTCGGTGGTCAGGGCGTCGCAGTCGACGAGCAGGGCGATCGCGCCGTCCGACAGGACGGCGGCGCCGGACACCGGGGTGCCGTCGGCGATGCCCGGGGGCAGCGGGCGGG
>JALYMR010000116.1 GCA_030773615.1 Actinomycetota bacterium | reverse complement strand
CGAGCCGCTCGCGGCGGCGGTGTGCGCCCTCGTCGCCCTCGCCGCGCCCGTCGGCAGGCGCGAGGCGTTCGCCCGCCACCTCGCCGTCCTCGAGCTCGACGTCGCCGACCCCGACTTCCGCGCGGTGGCCGCCGAGCACCACGCCGCGGCCCGCGCCGCGCTCGCCGGCCTCCTCGCCGCCGCCGTCGAGGACGGGACCCTGCTCCCCGCGGCACGTCCCGACCGGCTGGCCCGCGCCCTGCACAACGCATACCAGGGCGCGCTGATCAGCTGGGCGGTCAGCGGCGAGGGCTCGCTCGAGGCGGCTCTGCGCGACGACCTCGAGGCCGTCCTCGAGCCGTGGCGCGCGTGAGCCGCAGGCAGCCGAGGAGGCGGGGAGCCGGCGAAGCGGCACCGCCGTTCACAAAGCGGGGAGCAGGACCTGCTCGATCGCGTCGGCGCGCATGGCCGTCGAGCAGCGCACGACGGCGCCGTTGAGCCACGGGTCGTCCTCCGAGGGCTCGAGGCGCTGGTGCATGTGGGTCACGAAGCCGCGCACGGCGGCGTCGCGCCTCGCGCCGATGACCCCGCCGCGGGCGCCCGTCATGCCCACGTCGGTGAGGTAGGCGGTGCCGCCCGGCAGCACCCGGGCGTCGGCGGTGGGGACGTGGGTGTGGGTGCCGAGCACGGCGGTGACCCGCCCGTCGAGGTGCCAGCCCATCGCCACCTTCTCGCTCGTGGCCTCGGCGTGGAAGTCGACGAGGACGTGGTCGGCCCGGCCGCGCAGCTCGTGCAGGGCGGCGTCGGCGTCGGGGAAGGCGGCCCGCCCCGCGCGCAGGAACACGTTGCCCGACAGGTTGACGACGCCGAGGCGCACGCCGTCGCGCTCGACGACGCACGTCCCGTGGCCCGGCTGGCCCCGCAGGTAGTTGAAGGGCCGCAGGATGCGGTCCTGGGTGTCGAGGTAGGGGTGGATCTCAGGCCGGTGGTAGGCGTGGTTGCCCAGGGTGATGACGTCGACGTCGGCGCGGAACAGCTCGTCGGCGATGCGCGGGGTGATGCCGAGCCCGCCGGCGACGTTCTCCCCGTTGACGACGACGAACGTCGGCGCATAGCGCTCGCGCAGGGCCGGGAGCAGCCCCAGCAGGGTGCGGCGGCCGGGCCCGCCGACGAGGTCGCCGACGAACAGGAGCGTGGCCGGGGCGTCAGCCATGGGGCAGGATGTCGGCGATGCCCGCCTCGCCCCCGTCCGGGCCGTGACGTTCTTCCGCCGCTCCCTGCCCACGCGGCTCGAGGGGGAGGGCACCCGCATCCGGGCGCTGCGTGCGGAGGATGCGCAGGCGCTGCTCGAGCTGCGGCTGCGCAACCGCGCCTTCCTCACCCCCTGGGACCCGGACCGGCCCGCGGCCTTCTTCACGCTCGCCGGTCAGCGGGCGGTGCTGGCCGAGCACCGCGACGCGTGGCGGGACGGGCGGCGCTTCGCCTTCGCGATCTGCGCCGGCGACGACGTCCCGCTCGGCAGCGTCACGCTGGACAACGTCGTGCGCGGCGCGATGCAGGGCGCGACGCTCGGCTACTGGCTCGACGAGGCGTCGGGGGGCCGGGGCCACGCGACGGAGGCCGTGCGGCTCACGCTGCGCTTCGCCTTCGACCACGTCGGCCTGCACCGCGTGCAGGCCGCGGTCATGCCCCGCAACCCCCGCTCGGCCCGCGTGCTGGCCAAGGCGGGCTTCCGGCACGAGGGGCGCGCCCTGCGCTACCTGCGGATCGCGGGCGCGTGGGAGGACCACGACCTGTTCGCGGTCACCGCCGAGGAGCGCGAGGGTCGCGGCGCGTAGGGCCATCGGGCCGCAGGTACCCTCGAAGGCGTGTCCTTCCCCGCCACCCGGATGCGCCGGATGCGCCGCACCCCGGTCCTGCGCGAGCTCGTCCGCGAGATGCGGCTCGAGGCCACGGACCTCGTCCTGCCCCTGTTCGTGCAGGCCGGCCTCGACGGCCGCACCCCCATCCCGTCCATGCCCGGCGTGGAGCGCCTGTCGATCTCCGAGGCCGTGCGCGAGGCGGGCGAGGCGCGGGCGCTCGGGGTGCCCGCCGTCCTGCTCTTCGGCATCCCCGCCGACAAGGACCCCGAGGGCAGCGGGGCGTACGACGACGAGGGCGTCGTCCAGCTCGCGATCCGCGCCCTGAAGGAGGCCCACCCCGAGCTGCTCGTCCTCGCCGACGTGTGCCTGTGCGAGTACACGGACCACGGGCACTGCGGTCTGCTGCGCGACGGCGCGGTCGACAACGACGCCTCGGTCGAGCTGCTGGCCCGCAGCGCGGTGTCCCTCGCGCGCGCGGGCGCGGACGCCGTGGCGCCGAGCGACATGATGGACGGCCGCGTCGGCGCCCTGCGCGCCGCCCTCGACGAGGAGGGGATGACGGACACCGCCATCGTCGCGTACAGCGCGAAGTTCGCCTCGGCCTTTTACGGGCCCTTCCGCGACGCGGCTGACTCCACCCCCGCCTTCGGCGACCGCCGCGCCTACCAGATGGACCCGGGCAACGGCGACGAGGCGGTGCGCGAGGCGCTGCTCGACGTGGAGGAGGGCGCCGACGTCGTCATGGTGAAGCCCGCGCTGGCCTACCTCGACGTCGTGCGGCGGGTCAAGGACGCCACCCGCCTGCCCGTGGCCGCCTACAACGTCAGCGGCGAGTACGCGATGCTCAAGGCGGCCGCCGCGGCCGGGCTCCTCGACGAGCGCGCGGCCGTGCTCGAGGCGCTGCTCGGCATCCGCCGCGCCGGCGCCGACATCGTGATCACCTACCACGCCAAGGACGTCGCCCGATGGCTGCAGGCAACGTGACCCCGAAGGTCCGCGAGCGCAAGGGCGGCGCCGCGGTCGCCCTCGACGAGCTCGACCGGCGCCTGCTGAACCTCATGCAGTCGCGCTTCCCGCTCGAACCGCGGCCCTACGCGGCCGTGGCCGGGCTCGCCGGGGTCGGGGAGGACGAGGTCCTGGGCCGCGTGCGCCGGCTCGTCGACGAGCGGATCATCCGGCAGATCACCCCGATCTACGACACCCGCGCCTTCGGCTACGGCTCGATGCTCGTTGCCGCGAAGGTCGACCCCGAGCATCCGTGGGGCCCGGCGAAGGTCATCAACGCCCACCCGGGCGTGAGCCACAACTACCTGCGCAACCACGACTTCAACCTGTGGTTCACCATCGCCGTCGAGGAGGGCTCGAAGCTCGGGCTCGACGGCACGCTCGACGTCCTCCAGCAGCTCACGGGCGCCGAGTCGATCCGCAAGCTCCCCACCCTCAAGCTGTTCAAGATCCGCATGGACCTCGACGTGGAGGGCTCGACCCAGGACCTGGCGGCCCGCGGCGTGGCCGAGGACCCGGTGGAGCTCGACAAGCAGCCGTTCGACGAGCTCGACGTGGCCGTGGTGCGCGCGACCCAGGGCGACCTCCCGGTCGTGGCCGAGCCCTACGCGCCCGCCGCGGCGCAGCTCGGGATGCCCGTCGCGCGGCTGCTCGACCACCTGGCCGGCATGCGCGAGCGCGGCCTCCTGCGCCGCGTCGCCGCGATCCTCTTCCACCGCCGGGCCGGCTTCAGCGCGAACGGGATGGGCGTGTGGGCGGTGCCGCCCGACCGCATCGCCGAGGTGGGCCCGCGCATGGCCGCCGTGCGCGGCATCTCGCACTGCTACCAGCGCCCGACCTACGCGGACTGGCCCTTCTCCGTGTTCACCATGGCCCACGGCCGCTCGAAGGAGGAGTGCGACGCGATCCTCGACGCGATCGCGGCCGACAGCGGGATCGCCGAGCGGGCGACGCTCTACTCGTCGACCGAGTTCAAGAAGATCCGCCTCCTCTACTTCACGGACGACTTCGAGCGCTGGGAGCGTGAGCACGCCGGCGTCTGAGGTCGGGGCCCGCTCGGCGGCGCTCTTCGAGCGCGCGCTGGGGCTCCTGCCCGGCGGGGTGAACTCGCCCGTGCGGGCCATGCGGGCCATCGGCCGCGACCCCGTGTTCATCGAGCGCGGCGAGGGCGCCGAGCTCGTCGACGTCGACGGCGGCCGCTACGTGGACTGGGTGGGCTCGTGGGGCCCGCTCATCCATGGCCACGCGCACCCCGAGATCCTCGCCGCGGTCGCCGACGCGGCGAGCCGGGGCACGACCTTCGGCGCGCCGACCCAGGCCGAGGTGGAGCTCGCGGCCGAGGTGGTCGACCGGATGCCGTCCGTGGAGATGGTCCGGATGACCTCGTCGGGCACGGAGGCGTCCATGAGCGCGATCCGCCTCGCCCGCGCGGCCACCGGACGCGAGCTCGTGCTCAAGTTCGCCGGCGCCTACCACGGCCACCTCGACGGGCTGCTCGCCGAGGCCGGGTCGGGCCTGGCCACCCAGGGCATCCCCGCCTCGCCGGGCGTCCCCGAGTCGGCGGCGGCGCGCACCGTCGTCGTGCCCTGGAACGACCCGGAGGCGCTCGTGGCGGCCACCGAGCGCCACGAGCTCGCGGCCATCCTCGCCGAGCCCATCCCGGCGAACATGGGCCTCGTCACACCCGCCGAGGGGTTCCTCGAGCTCCTGCGCGAGCGGGCCACGGCCACGGGCGCCCTGCTCGTCTTCGATGAGGTCATCACGGGCTTCCGGGTGGCCCGGGGCGGCGCCCAGGAACGCTCGGGCGTGCTGCCCGACCTCACCGTCATGGGCAAGGTCATCGGCGGCGGGCTGCCCGCCGCGGCCTACGGCGGCCCGCGGGCGCTCATGGAGCGCATCGCGCCCGCCGGCGACGTCTACCAGGCGGGCACGCTGTCGGGCAACCCGCTGGCGGTGGCCGCCGGGCGCACCGCGCTGCGCCTGCTCGACGCCGGGGCGTACGCCCGGCTCGCGGCAACGACGGACGCGCTCGCCACCGGACTGCGCGAGGCAGCGGGCGACCGTCCCGTGCAGGTCGCAAGCGCGCCCGGCCTCGTCACCCCGTTCTTCAGCGCGGAGCCCGTGCGCGACTACGCGGGGGCGCAGGCCTGCGACCTCGCGGCCCACGCAGCCTGGTGTCGCGCGCTGCTCGCCCGCGGCGTCTACCCGCCCCCCTCGCAGTTCGAGGCCTGGTTCGTGTCGCTCGCGCACGAGGAGGAGCACCTCGAGCGCACCCTCGAGGCGGCCCGCGCCGCCTTCTCGGAACTCGATGCCTGACCCCGGCGACCCGGTCGCCCTCGCCGCCGCCGGCCCCCGGGCGCAGGGGCACGCCGAGGAGCTCGCCGCGGCGGTCGACGCCGTGCGGGACGGATGGCGCCGGCACTACGCCGACGGGGGCGAGGTCGCCGCGGATCCCGACCTCGCGCTCCTCGTCGGCGACCGGCGCTACGCCGAGGGGCTCGAGCGCCTGGCCGCGCTCGGCGACCTGCCCGCCATCGTCGAGCTCGCCGACGTGATCTCCCTGTGCGCGGCCGCCCACGCGGCGGGCGACGACGGGCTGGCCGACGCCGCCTGGTCGGCCGGGGCGGTGGCGGTGGGCTGGGGGCCGACCCCGGAGCTCGTCGGGGCGAAGGCGCGGGCGCGGGCGGGGCGCGAGGGCGCCGCCGGCGCGCTGCTCGGCGCCGTGTGCCATGTCACACCGCGCGTGGCGCCGAGGCGCTGAGCTTCAGGGGGCAGGGCGACCAGCGTCCCGTACCCTCCCTCGGAGTACCCTTCGCCGCGCATGCCCCTCCCCCGCCGCAAGAGCCCCTCCAAGTCGAAGTACACGTCCGATCAGCAGATCCCGGGCGCGTTCGAGGGCGAGACCGTCACCCGCCGGCGCTTCATGACCGGCTCGGCCAACGTGTTCGGGGCGGCGGCCGCCGCGGCCTTCACCCTGCCCGCCCTGGGCTTCGCCCTCGGCCCCGTGTTCGAGGAGCAGGAGCAGCCCTGGAACGTCGTCGGCGTGCCCGAGGACTTCCCCGACGACACCTACGTGCCCCGCGTCATCACGGTGGCCAAGGGCATCGGCGAGGTGGGCAAGACCACCGTCTACATGCGCCAGCGCCGGGAGGGCACGGACCTCGAGCCGGCCGACGAGTACAACCAGTTCATCGCGCTGTCGACGAACTGCATGCACCTCGGCTGCCCCATCCGCTACGTCGAGCCCTCCGCGCGCTTCATCTGCCCCTGCCACGGCGGCGTCTACAACTTCCGCGGGGAGGTCGACGGCGGTCCCCCCGTCCGCCCCCTCGACCGCTTCTACACGCGGTTGCGCAACGGCCAGGTCGAGGTCGGGCCTCGCTACAGCGTGAACTCGGAGCTGCGTCGCTTCTCGCCGCGCTACCCCGGCGAGCCGCTCGACGGCATCGGGCAGTACCTGTATCCCTCGCGTCCCACCTGGCGCAAGCTCCCCGAGGACTAGATGGCCCCCAAGATCAAGTTGCCGACGCCGCCGGTCCCCTCCGCGCTCAACCCGCCGCCGAAGAAGCCGGGGACGGGCGACGGTGCCGCGCAGCCGAGCGTGGTCAAGGTCGCGCAGGAGATCGGGATCTCCGCCGTCGACTGGGTCGACGAGCGCACGTCGCTCACCGGGCCCGCGCGCTGGATGATGTTCCGCAAGATCCCGAAGGGAACGAACTGGTTCTACACCCTCGGGTCGTCGACCATGTTCGCCTTCCTCTCGCAGGCGGTCACCGGCGTCTTCCTCGCGATGTACTACCAGCCGTCGGTCAACGGCGCCTACGAGTCCGCGCGCTACATCACGAACGAGGCCTTCATGGGCGAGCTCGTCCGCGCGATGCACAAGTGGGGCGCCACCGTGATGACCGTGCTCATCTTCCTGCACATGGCCCGCACCTTCTTCTTCGGCTCGTACAAGTACCCCCGCGAGCTGAACTGGATCATCGGCGTCGTGCTGCTCATCCTCACGATGGCCATGGGCTTCACGGGCTACCTCCTGCCGTTCGACCAGCGCTCCTACTGGGCGACGGTCGTCGGCGTGAACATCAACGGCACCGGCCCGCTCGTCGGCCCGTACCTCTCGGACTTCCTGCTCGGCGGCCCGCAGTTCGGGGCGACGACGCTCTCGCGCTTCTACGCCATCCACATGCTGCTGATCCCGGGCGCCCTCGCCGCGCTGATCGGCGCCCACCTCTACCTCGTCGCGAAGCACGGCACGACGGCCCCGCCGTGGGTCAAGGGCCAGGAGGACGAGTCGCTGCGCAGGGAGGCGGCGTGAACCAGCGCCAGAAGGAGCAGTACCTCCGCGAGTACTCCGTCCTCAAGAGCCAGGGGAAGCCCTTCTTCCCCTACGCGGTGGCCAAGGACGCGGTCATGGCCTGCCTCACCATGGCCGCGATCATCCTCATGGCCCTCGTGCTCGGGGCCGAGCTCGGGCCCAAGGCCGACCCCACGACGACGACCTACGTCCCGCGGCCGGAGTGGTACTTCTTCTTCCTGTTCGAGCTCCTGCGGGTGATCAAGCCGGCGATCCTCGTCCCCCTGGCGACGATCGGCATCCCGACCATCGCGATCATCCTGCTCATCCTCCTGCCCTTCTACGACCGCGGGCCGGAGCGGCGTCCCGAGCGTCGCCCCATCGCGACGGCGGCGGGCATCTTCACGATCCTCGCCATGGGCTACCTGACGTACCTCGGCGCCGCCGCGGGGTCGCCGACGCAGATCGAGGAGGAGACGCCGATGCAGGTGCAGCGGGCGGGCGGTGAGATGCTCCGCCAGTTCGAGGCGGGCAAGCAGGTCGCGGCGCAGTCGGGCTGCCTGGCCTGCCACCAGTTCGGCGAGAACGGCAACTCCGGGCCCGGGCCCGAGCTGTCGGACATCGGCGAGCGCCTGCCCGGCGAGGCCATCCGGCGGACGCTCGTGAACCCCACGGCGCCGATGCCGTCGTACCGGACGCTGCCGGCCGAGAAGTTCGACGCGCTCGTCGTCTTCCTCTCGCAGCTGAAGTAGCCGTGGCGCCGGGCCGGGCGCCGGGCACGCTGGCCGAGCCGCAGGTGCGGGCCATGTTCGACCGCATCGCGGGGGTCTACGACGCGATGAACCGCGTCATGACCGCGGGGCTCGACGCCGCGTGGCGCCGGCGCGCCGCCGACCTCGCCGGGGTCGGGCCGGGCGACCGAGTCCTCGACGTGGCGACGGGCACGGGCGAACTCGCGGTGGAACTCGCCCGCCGCGTGCGGCCGGGCGGCGAGGTCGTGGGCACGGACTTCTCCGAGGGGATGCTCGGGCGCGCCCGGGCCAAGGCGCAGGACGGCGTGCGCTTCGCGTGGGGCAACGCCCTCGACCTGCCCTTCCCCGACGCGAGCTTCGCGGCGGCCACGGTGGGCTTCGGCGCGCGCAACTTCGCCGACCTCGAGCGCGGCCTGGCCGAGATGGCCCGGGTCGTGCGCCCCGGCGGTCGCGTCGTCGTGCTCGAGATCACCACGCCGACGAAGCCGCCCCTGTCGGCCTTCTTCTCGCTCTGGTTCGACCGCGTCGTGCCGCTGCTCGGCCGCCTGACCGGCGAGCGCGTCGCCTACGGCTACCTGCCGAGCTCCGTGCGGCGCTTCCCCGACCCGGAGCGCCTCGCCGCGCTGCTGCACGCGGTCGGGCTGCGCGACGTCCGCTGGATCGTCACCGCCGGCGGCATCATCGCCCTCCACGTCGGCACTCGCCCGTGAGGGCCCCGCTCCCCGCCGTGCGCCCCATCCTGGCGGCGGGCGGTCCGCATCTGCCCGCGCTGCTCGAGCGCGTGGAGGAGCGCCTGGCGCACGTCGCGGTGGGCCACGGCCCCACGCTGGGCGAGCACGCGGCGGCGACGATCGCGGCCGGGGGCAAGCGGCTGCGACCCCTGCTCGTGCTCCTGGCCGCGGGTCCGCCGGCGGACGACGGCGAGGACCTCGTGCGCGCCGCGGTCGCCGTGGAGCTCGTGCACTCGGCCACGCTCGTGCACGACGACGTGCTCGACCGCGCGGACCTGCGCCGAGGACGCCCGACGGTGTGGGCCCTGGCCGGCCGGGGCATGGCGGTGGCCGTCGGTGACCTCCTCTTCTCGCGGGCGTTCGCCGAGCTCGCCCTGACGGGGTCGCTCGCGGCGGTCCGGGCCCTGTCCGTCGCGAGCTCCGCGCTGGCCGAGGGCGAGCTCCTGCAGCGCGAGGACGCGTGGGACGGCGAGGTGGGAATCGAGCGCTACCTGCGGCGCTGCGAGCTGAAGACCGCGGCGCTGTTCGGGGCCGCGGGCGAGCTCGGCGCCCTCCAGCGGGGCGCGCCGCCGGAGCCGCTCGGCGCCTTCGGGCGCCTCGTGGGCCTTGCCTTCCAGGTGCTCGACGACGTGCTCGACGTCTCGGGCCCGCCCGAGCGCACGGGCAAGCCCCGGGGCGCCGACCTGCTCGACGGCACCGTGACGCTGCCCTTCATCCTCGCCCGCGAGCGCGACCCCGCGCTGCGGCGCCTCGACGTGCGGGCGCTCGAGGGGCCGCGGGCCGCGGCCGGGGTCTGCGAGCGCATCGCGGCGACGGGCGCGCTGGACGACGCGCGCGAGCGGGCGCTCGAGCTCGTGCGCTGCGCGAAGGCCGGCCTCGGCGGGGCCGTGCTCGACGAGGACCAGCGGCGCGCGCTCGAGCTCGTGGCCGACTCGGTGGTCAGCCGATCCTCGTAGGTCCGCCGGTGCGGGCTGCGCCCGCTCCCCGGCTCTGCTTCGGCTGAAGGCCTAGAAGTCCTCGGGGACGATGTGGCCCGCCTCGAGCGCGCGGACGAAGCGCTCGATGTCCTCCTCCATGTTCGCCTGCATGAGACGCTTGAGGTCGCGGACGAGGGTCTCCGTGCCGCGGTCGAGCTCCTCGTCGAAGCGTTCCACCGCGTCCTGCTCGAAGATGCCGGTGCCGGTCCACTCGCACTCGGGGCAGCGCAGGCTGACCTCCCAGTGCGTCGTGCCCGACTCCTCCCAGTCGACGGGGTACACGAGCTGCGAGGCGCAGGTCCCGCAGACGTGCATGCGGGCGGGGGCGTCGGCGGTGCCGGCGCGCTCGACGGGGACCGCGGACGGACCGTCGTAGTAGACGACGTCGATCGCCTTGCCGCTGGGGAGGACGACGCGCCGGACGTACTGGGGGATGTCAGGGGGCTGGCTCATGTGGTCTCCGTGGTGCGCCCCGTTGATCGGCGGGCCCCCGGGGCTCTTGAGCTAGCCTGTACGCCCCGAACGGAGGGAGATCCTCATGCCCGGCGGCATCGGCCCGCTCGAACTCGGCATCGTCCTGCTCATCGTGCTCGTGGTCTTCGGGCCCAAGCGTCTGCCCAGCCTGGGTCGACAGCTGGGATCGGGCATGCGCGAGTTCAAGGACTCCATCACCGGCAAGGCCCGCGACGACGACGACGAGCGCCCGCAGGTCGTCGCCGCCTCCGACACGCAGCCCGCCGTCGAGCGGCGCGAGGACGCGGTCTCCCGGCCGCGCGCCTGAGCCTCACCGGGCGGCCGCCCGCAGCGACTCCATGGCGACCGCCCTTCGCCCGATCGGGCACGAGGACCGCCTTGCCCTCGTCGATCACCTCGACGAGCTGCGCAAGCGGCTCATCTTCTGCGTCATCACCCTCGCGCTGACCACCGGCCTGGCCTTCTGGCAGGCCGACCGCGTGCTCAACGTGCTCAACGCGCCCCTCGAGACGAAGCGGGCCGACGACCGCGGGGGCAACCCGCTCGAGCAGGCCGCGCAGTACCAGGACCTCCAGCGGGCGGCCCAGCTGCGGGTCGCCGCGTTCCTCGCCTCGCTCGAGCGGGGCGACCTCACGCCGGAGCAGCGTCGCCGGGCCGCCGAGGCCGCGCGCAGCCTCGACGCCGCGGCGCGCGCGGTGCCGCCCACGACGGTGAGCAAGCCCGTCACCCTGGGCGTCGCGGAGCCGTTCACCACGACGATCAGCGTCTCGTTCTACGCGGGCCTGCTCCTCGCCCTGCCCTTCCTGCTCTACCAGGGCTACGCGTTCGTGCTGCCCGCCTTCACCCCGCGCGAGCGACGGGTCGCGGTGCCGCTCATGGCGCTCGTCCCCGTGCTGTTCCTGGCCGGGGTGGCCTTCGGCTACTTCGTCGTCCTCCAGCGGGCCATCGCCTTCCTGCAGAACTTCAACGACGACGACTTCGACGTGCTCGTGCAGGCCCGCGAGTACTACCGCTTCGCGATCCTCTTCCTGGCCGGGATCGGCCTGCTCTTCCAGATCCCGGTCGGCGTGCTCGCCGTCACCCGCAGCGGCCTCGTCACCCCGCAGCAGCTGCGCAAGAACCGCGGCTACGTCATCCTGGCCATCGCGGTCATCGCCGCCGTCGCCACCCCGACGCCCGATCCGATCACGATGACCCTCGCGATGGGCCCCCTCGTCATCCTCTTCGAGCTGAGCATCCTGCTCGCGCTCTGGCTCGACCGCGTTCGTCCCGCCGAGGAGCTCGTGGACGACGTCGACGTCGACGACGACGAGGAGGACGAGGGGCTCGACAACGGGTCCTACGCCGACGACGAGCCGCCTCGCGACGATCCGTACCGAGAGGGCTGAGGGATGCTCTTCGACCTACGCGGCCGGGGCCGGCGGCGCACCGTCCAGGTCATCTACCTGTCGCTCGCGATCCTCATGGGGGGCGGGCTCGTCCTCTTCGGCATCGGCGGGGAGGTGCAGGGCGGGCTGTTCGACGCCTTCCAGGAAGACACGCAGCGCGACACGGGCACGGAGGAGGTCCAGCAGCGCCTCCAGCAGGCCGAGGCGGCGGTCCGGCGCGACCCGCGCGACGCCCAGGCGTGGGCGGCGCTCACCCGCGCGCGCTACCAGGCGGCGGTCGCCGGGGACGGCTTCGACCAGAGCACGGGGAGCTTCACCGAACCCGGGCGACGGCGCCTGGGGGCGGCCGCCGGCGCTTGGCAGCGCTACCTGGCGCTCGACCCCCCGCGCCCCGACGACCGCCTCGCGTCGCTCATGGCCAACGCCTATGGGCCGGGCGGGCTCGATCAGCCCGCGCAGGCGGTCCGGGCGATGGAGATCCTCATCGACGCGAGGCCCCCGACGTCGAACCTGTACACGCGGCTCGCCGTGCTCGCCTACGAGGCGGAGCAGACCCGCAAGGGCGACCTCGCGGCGCAGCGCGCGGTTGAGCTCGCCGACCGCGACGAGCGCCGGGAGCTTCGCCGCGCGCTGCGCCAGGCCAAGCAGGCGGCGCAGGGTCCGGCGCAGGGCCAGCAGCAGAGCGCGCCCTAGCCGAGCGCCCGGGCGTCGCTACCCTCCGAC
>JALYMR010000115.1 GCA_030773615.1 Actinomycetota bacterium | reverse complement strand
CAGCAGCGCCGCGTCGTCCGGCGCGCCGGGCGGGCCGAGGCGGCGCAGCTCGCAGCGGTCGGCGCCGAGCAGCGCGGGCACGCCGTCGGCGACCACGCGCTCGAGCTGCTCGCGTCCCGCCGCGCCCGCGATGCGCTGCCCGAGCGCGGAGAGCGCGGTCAGCGCGGCCACCCGCCGGCGGGCCTCCTCGTAGAGCTGCGCGTTCTCGATGGCCCCGGCCACGAGCGACGCGACGTGGGCGAGGAAGTTCAGCGCGGAGCGGTCGAACTCCCGCGGCGCCACGGTGTGGAGCACGACGACGCCGATGACCTCGCCCGCCCGGGCGGGCACGGGCACCGCCACCATGGACTGGAAGCGCTCCTCCTCGAGCTCCGGGAAGTACTTCATGCGGGGGTCGGCGAGGGCGTCGTCGCGGATGAACGCGGGACGGCGGTGCTGGGCCACCCAGCCCGTGAGGCCCTCCCCGACGCCCATCTCGATGCGGCCGACGAGGTGGCCGAACACGGGGGAGGCGGCGCGCAGGCGCAGGCGGTCGCCGTCGCGCAGGTAGACGAAGCAGGCGTGGCAGTGCGTGGCCCGGGTCAGGAGGTCGACGATGCCGTCGAGGACGCGGCCGAGGTCGTCCGACGCGCCGACCGCCGCGATGATCGCGTAGAGCGTGTCGCTCTCGAGCCGGACGCGCTCGAGCTGCGCGGCGAGATCCACCTCCGCGCCGGACGTGTGCACAAGGCCAAGTGTACGGGGCGGTATACGTCCGCCCCATGACCATCGACCTCTCGACCGCGATGACGGCGCCCACCAGCGCCGACGAGCTGCGCGCGCTGTCAGCCGAGCACGGCATCGAGTTCTTCTTCGCCCAGTTCGTCGACATGCACGGCAAGCCGAACGCGAAGCTCGTGCCCGCCCACCACCTCGACGACCTGCTCGAGGACGGCGCCGGGTTCGCCGGCTTCGCCGCGGGCGAGATGGGCCAGCGGCCCAACGACCCCGACCTCGCCGCCATGCCCGACCCGCGCAGCTACACCCCGCTGCCGTTCCGCCCCGGCGTGGCGCGCCTGGCCTGCGACATCGAGGTCGAGGGCGAGCCGTGGCCCTACGACCCGCGCACGATCCTGCGCCGCCAGCTCGAGCGGGCGCGCTCCCTGGGCTACGAGTTCAAGATCGGCGCGGAGCTCGAGTACTTCCTGGTGCGCAAGCGCGAGGACGGCTCCATCGAGCTGGCCGACCCGCTCGACACCCTCGAGCAGCCCTGCTACGACATGCGGGCGCTGACCCGCAACCTCGACTTCGTGCGCGCGGTGGCCGACAACATCACCGCGCTCGGGTGGGACAACTACGCCACCGACCACGAGGACGCCAACGGGCAGTTCGAGCAGAACTTCGCCTTCGACGACGCCCTGGTGACCTGCGACCGGGCCATCTTCTTCCGCTACATGGTCGAGGCGATGGCCCAGGAGCGCGGCATGATCGCGACCTTCATGCCCAAGCCGTTCAGCCACCTGACCGGCAACGGCTGTCACTTCCACATGAGCCTGTGGAAGGACGGCGAGAACGTCTTCCACTCCGCCGACGACGCGCTCGGGCTCTCGCCGGAGGGCTACCACTTCGTGGGCGGCCTGAAGGAGCACGCGAAGGCCTACATCTGCGTCACGGCGCCGACCGTCTCGTCCTACAAGCGCCTGGTCATCGGCTCGCGCAGCGGGTCGGCGTGGGCCCCGGTCTACATCAGCTACGGCTACAACAACCGCACGCAGATGCTGCGCATCCCCGGCCCCGGGCGCATCGAGGACCGAACGATCGACGGCTCCTGCAACCCGTACCTGGCGGCCACCGCCGTGCTCGCCGCGGGCCTCGACGGCATCGAGCGCGGGATCGACCCCGGCGCGCCGACGAGCGAGCTGAACCTCCACGACCTCACGGAGGAGCGCCGGCGCGAGCTCGGCATCGACCTCCTGCCCGCGAACCTGCTCGACGCCACCCGGGAGCTCGAGCGCGACGACGTGCTGCGCGAGGCCCTCGGCACCGGGCCGCACGGGGACTACGTGGACTACTTCGTGCGGGTCAAGCGCGGCGAGTTCCAGCAGGCGCACGAGCAGATCACTCAGTGGGAGCTCGACCGCTACCTCCAGCTGTTCTAGTGCGGGGGCGAGGCGACGGCCGCGAGGGGCGCTAGTGCGCCTCGCGGCCGCGGGCGACCTGCACTGCGCGGCGGCGGACGGCGGCGCTCTCGCCGAGGCGTTCGCCGCGGTCGCCGAGCGCGTCGACCTCGTCCTCCTCGCCGGCGATCTCACCGCGAGCGGCGAGCCCGTGGAGGCGGCGATCGTGGCCGACGCCTGCCGCGGACTCGCCGTCCCCGTGCTCGCCGTGTGCGGCAACCACGAGGCGGACGCGGGGCGCCGGGGCGAGGTCATCGCCGTGCTCCGCGACGCCGGGGTGCGCGTCCTCGACGAGGCGCACGAGGTCCTCGCCGTCCGCGGCCCCTCCGTGGGCGTCGTGGGCTCCATGGGCTTCACCGGCGGCTTCGCCGGCGTCCGCGCGTTCGCCATTGCGGGCCGCGGGGCGGGGC
>JALYMR010000114.1 GCA_030773615.1 Actinomycetota bacterium | reverse complement strand
GATCAGGCCGAGGCCGACGGCGAGCGCCGAGGCCGACGGCGAGCGCCGAGGCCGACGGCGAGCGCCGAGGCCGCTCCCGCCGCGAGCCACCGGCCGCATCGCGGCCCGTCCTCCCACTCGATCTCGTAGACGCAGGCGAGCGCCGCGCACGGCGCACTCCGCGTGGCGCACCTTCGCCGGGGGCACGCCGAAGAGCACGGCACGCTGGCCAGCAGCCCGCGGGTGTAGTCGCAGTCCATGGCGTGGTGGCCGACGCCGGCCACGTCCTGCTGGCGGATGCGCGCCGAGCCCGGCGCGAGCTCCAAGCTCTCGTAGCGGTGCGAGCGGGTGAACTTCGTGCTCGCCCGGGTGACGAGCTCGAACACGAGCCGCGCGCTGCCCAGGGAGCGCAGGGCCGCCTTCACGCCGGCCGCCCCGTCGAGGTCCACGACGCTCGCCCCGACCTTCCAGCCGATCGCCGGCTCGCCGAGGACCGCGGCGGCCGCCTCGAACAGCGTGACCTTCACCGGGTAGGGGAACCCAGGAGGGCTCGTCCTGCAGGAACGCCTCGTGCTCGCGCAGCCCGCAGCGCCCGAGGACCTCCTCCACCGCCGCCCGGCCGCCCTCGCGCTCGAGGTAGGCGAGCAGCAGCCGGGAGGTCATGCCGCTCGTGTGCCGCGCGCCCAGGTCCACCACCACGTCATCGGCGGCGGCCGACGCCAGGCTTAAGCGGACGGGCCGTCGGCTGGGCGCTCGGAGGGGCCGGAGGGCCGCGGTCAGGCCGCGCGGCGCAGGTCGCGTGCGGGGTCGATCCGCCAGCGCCGGGCCACGCCCTCGAGCTCGGGCGTGACGGGCCAGCGGTCCGGCCGCGCCTCGCCCTCGTGCTCGGGCGACGCGCCCTTCAGCGCCATGGAGCCCGTGTTGTCCCCGATGCGACGAAGCTCGGCGACCTCCTCGGCGCTGAGCGGGGGCCGCGCGGGCACCCCGGCGAGCTCGGCCCGCTTGTCCTCCACCGGGCGCGCGTCCGGTCCGGCCTCCTGGATGAGGGTGGGCACGGCGCAGGCGACCGCGGGGTGGGCGAGGTCCCAGGCGGCGGCGAGCTGGAGCATGGTCAGCCCGTGGCGGGCGGCGATGGGTCGCATCGCCTCCATGCGCGCGCGTCCCGCCTCGATCCACCCCGCCGGGCGGAACCCCCGGTGGTCGCGCGCGGCGAAGGGGTGGCCGGGGAGCACGTCGTCCCAGAACAGCCCGCCGTAGTCCACGACGCGGGTCATGACACGCACGTCCGCCTGCGCCGCGGCGTCCAGGCACAGCTCGCCCGGCCAGGGCTCGAGCGGGTTGAGGATGACCATGGCCCAGTCGAGCAGATCGCCGAAGCGCTCGATGCAGTCGATCAGGTCGAGGGTGAACCCGTTGGCCGGGCCGGGGGCGACGCCGAGCCGCCGGGTCAGGCCCGCCTCGCGCACCGCGGCGAGCGCCTCCCAGACCACCGGGCTCGTGTACCCCGTGCGGTCGGGGTTGTGCAGGAGCAGGACGTCGAAGGCGTCCACCCCGCAGCGCTCGAGGGAGCGCTCGGTGGCCATGCGCACGTAGTCCGCGTAGCCCTCAGGGCCCCGCAGCCGGGGGTCGGTGAAGCGCGGGAAGCCCTTCGCTCCCTCGCGCTCGCCCGCGTAGAAGTCGTGCCCGATGGCGCCCACGAGGCAGAAGCGCTCGCGCGCGAGCCCGTCGAGCGCGCGCCCGAGCACCCGGTCGGCCTCGCCGGCCCCGTAGGCGTCGGCGGTGAGCACCGTGCGCACCCGCTCGTCGGGGCGCAGGAGGGCGACGAGGCGCTCGTCGTCCAGCGGCTCGCCGAAGTGCATGAAGCGCCCGCCGCTCCAGGTGCCGACGGCCACGTGGGAGGGCTCCGCCATAGGCTCCGAGGGTACGTGACCGAGGTTCCGCGGCTTCCCCCCGGCCCGCCCCTGCCCGCGACCCTGCAGTCCCTGGCGTTCATCGCCCGGCCCCTGCCGTTCCTCACCGCGTGCCGGCGCCGCTACGGAGACGTCTTCACCCTGCGCACCCTGTTCAGCGGCCCGACCGTGGTCGTGGGCGCCCCCGCGCTCATCCGGGAGGTGTTCACGGGCCCCGCCCGCGTCCTGCGCGCGGGGGAGGCCAACGCCGCCGTCGTCGGGCCCGTGCTCGGTCGGCACTCCGTGCTCACCCTCGACGGCGCGGAGCACCTGCGCCAGCGACGCCTGCTCCTGCCGCCCTTCCACGGGGATCGGCTGCGGGCCTACGAGCGCACGATGCGCGAGGCGACGCACACGGCGATCGAGCGCTGGCCCGTCGGCCGCCCCTTCGCCCTGCTCCCCGAGATGCAGGCGATCACCCTCGAGGTCATCCTGCGCACGGTCTTCGGGACCCGCCCGGGCGCGCGCGAGGAGCGGCTGGCCCGGGCGCTGCGCGACCTGCTCGCCCCCACGACCGGCCTGCCCCGGCTGCTCGTCTACGCCCTCACCCGCGGGCGCCACGGTGACCCCGCCCGGGCGCGGTCGCTGCACGTCGCGCTCGCCCGCGCGGACGACCTGCTGTACCGGGAGATCGCCGAGCGCCGCGAGGACCGCGACCTCGCCGACCGCGTCGACGTCTGCTCGGTGCTCCTCGTCGCCCGCGACGAGGAGGGGCGCGCGCTGACCGACGAGGAGGTCCGCGACGAGCTCATGACGCTGCTCGTGGCCGGCCACGAGACGACGGCCACCGCCCTGGCCTGGGTGTTCGAGCGCCTCCTGCGCCATCCGGGGGCGCGCGAGGTCGCCGAGCGCGAGCTCGCCGCGGGTGACACGCGAGGCCGGGAAGCCGACGAAGTCGGCCGTGCCGAGCGGTATGGCTACCTCGACGCGGTGATCAAGGAGACGCTGCGCGTGCGCAACGTGCTCGCGGGGGTCTCCCGCCGCCTGGCCGAGCCCCGGGAGGTCGGCGGCCACCTGCTGCCCGCGGGGACCACGGTGCTGCCCTCGATCACCCTCGCGCACCGCCGCGCGGACCGGTTCCCCCGCCCGGGCGAGTTCCGCCCCGAGCGCTTCCTGGGCCCCGGGCCGCCGGACACCTACACCTGGATCCCGTTCGGCGGGGGCCAGCGCCGCTGCCTCGGCGCCGCCTTCGCCCTGCTCGAGCTGCGCACGGTCGTGCGCACCGTCCTCGAGCGCACGCACCTCGAGCCCGTGGGGCGCGCCGAGCCCATCCGCCGGCGCGGGATCACGCTCGGACCCGGGCGGGGGGCACGGGTCGTCATGTCCGAGGCGCCCTCCGGCCGGCGCCGCGAGCCTGCGGGGCACCGCGAGGCGACCCCGCTGGGCGCCGCGGGCTAAGGCCGACCCGCGGCGAGGGCGCTACCGGCGCGTGGGCGGGCGCTGCGCGCGCTTGCCCCAGCGGCCGGCGAAGCGCTGGTTCTGCGTGCGCTCGCCCAGCGTCTGGGTCACGCTGAACACGATCAGGCCGATCGTGAGCGCCGGGAAGAGCACGAAGAAGATCCCGATGAGCGCGAGCGTCCAGGTCAGGGGGCTGACCACGGCGAGCATGGGCCGCAGCATACCCGAGCGCGCCGTCGGGTCAGCGGTAGCGCTCGCGCTCCTTGCGCGCCTGCAGGAGCGCGCGCTGGCGGGCCGCGACGTAGGCGACGATCCGTTCGCGCCCGACGGCGTCGAGGAGGTCGAGGCGAACCGCCCGTAGTCCCTCCGTCGTCACGCGGACGATGGCCGCACCGGCCGTGAGCGCCGTCGGGGGCTGGCTCGTCGTCTCGTCGGGCAGGGCGAGGCGCAGGCGCAGGCGGTCGCCGGGACCGCCGGCGTCGAGCCCGCCGACGAGCACGCCGCCGGCGCTCACGTCGACCGTCCACAGGTCGGCCTCGGGCACGCCGAAGGGCGTCCCCAGCACGGAGAGGGGCACCGTGGCCGGCACCCGCACGTAGTCGCGCCGCTGGCTGCGCAGCGCCTCGGGCAGGAACTGCAGGCGCTCGGGGTCCACGCCGCCGTCGCGTCCGGGCACAGCGAGAAGGACGCCCGGCTCCGGCGCCTCCCCGTCGAGGACGAGGTCCGCCGCGCGCCGGTGCAGGAACCGCGAGCCGATGGGCGGCTCGGGGGCGAGGCGCAGGGCGCGCGCGCCGTCCGCGGTCCCCTCCACGACCACGGCCAGGGCGCCGATGCCCTCCACGCGCAGCTCGCCCGCGGGCTGGCTGCGACGGGCACGGAGGGGGGAGAGGAGCTGGGCGAGCATCCCGCAGGGTGGTCGGCAGCCAGGCCGCCCGGCCTTGCCCGCTCCGTCGCGAGTCGGCGAACATCCGATGCGTGGACGAGCTGCCGCAGTGGACGCCGGGCACCGTCGCCGTGCTCGCCACGGCCGGCGACCCCCCGCACGCGATCCCGGTCTCGACGGCCATGCGGGCGGGACCCCGGCGGGTGCTCATGGCCCTCGCGCTGCGCCGGGGGTCGCTGGCCCGGCTGCGACGCGACCCGCGCACGGCGCTCACCGTGCTCGCCGCGGGCGACGTCGCCTTCACCGCCCACGGCCGCGCGAGCGTCGTCCAGGAGCCCATGGCCGTCGCGGACGGCGTCGCGGCCGTGGCCCTCCACGTCGACGACCTCCAGGACCACGGGACCCCGCGCTACGTCGTGGAGGACGGCGTGCGCTGGCGCTGGACCGACCCGGAGGCCGACGCCCGCGACGCGGCCATCCGCAACGCGCTGCGCGAGCTCGCTGGCTAGCCTCCCGCGCCGTGCGCCTGGCCACCTTCCTGCCGTCCGACGGGGGCGCCGAGCGCGCGGGCGAGGTGCGCGGCGACGAGGTCGTCGCCTACCCCGAGGGCACCACCGTGCGCGACCTGCTCGCCTCGGCCGAGCGCCCGGCGGCCGACGGCCCCTCCTTCGCGCTCGCCGACGTGACGCTGCTCGCCCCCGTGCCGCGCCCCGCGGCCATCCTGGCCATCGGCTGGAACTACGCCGGGCACGCCGCCGAGCAGGACCTCGAGCTCCCCGAGTTCCCCGTCGTGTTCACGAAGCTGCCCGCGGCCAGCGTCGGGCCCGCCGGCCCCGTCCGCAAGCACGCCGCCACGCGTCGCCTCGACTACGAGGGCGAGCTCACCGTCGTCATGGGCGCGGGCGGCGAGGTCGCGGGCTACGCCGTGGCCGACGACGTGAGCGCGCGCGACCTCCAGCGGCGCGAGCCCCAGTGGGCGCGCGCGAAGGGCGCCGACACCTTCTGCCCCTGGGGGCCCTGGGTCACCACGGCCGACGAGATGGGCGACCCCCACGCGCTGCGCCTGCGCACCTGGGTCAACGGCGAGCTGCGCCAGGACGCGAGCACGGAGGAGCTCATCTTCAAGGTGCCCGACCTCGTGGCCTTCATCGGCGAGACCTGCACCCTCGAGCCCGGCGACCTCATCCTCACGGGCACCCCGAGCGGGGTGGGCGTGTTCATGGACCCCAAGCGCTTCCTCGAGCCCGGCGACGTCGTGCGCATCGAGATCGAGCGCCTGGGCGCGATCGAGCACCCGATCGTCGCGCCCTGACCGCGTCGCGCCGGCCGCCCCGCGCGGCGGGCTAGTGGCTCGAGATGACCCGGTCGATGAGGCCGTACTCGGCGGCCTCGTCGGGCCGGAAGAAGCGGTCGCGCTCCATGTCGGCGTGGACCTCCTCCTCGGGGCGCCCCGTGTGCTTCGCGTAGATCTCGTCCACGCGCTTGCGCGTCTTGAGGATCTCCGTCATGTGGATCTCGATGTCCGTCGACTGCCCCTCGAAGCCCGCGGAGGGCTGGTGGATGAGGATGCGGCTGTTGGGCAGCGACGTGCGCTTGCCGGCCGCGCCGCCCGTGAGGAGCAGGGAGCCCATGGACATCGCGATCCCGACGCAGATCGTGGCCACGTCGGGCTTGATGAACTGCATCGTGTCGTAGATCGCCAGGCCGGCGTAGATCGAGCCGCCCGGCGAGTTGATGTAGATGGAGATGTCCTTGTCCGGGTCCTCGGACTCGAGGTGCAGGAGCTGGGCGACGATGAGGTTCGCCACCTGGTCGTCCACGGGCTGGCCGAGGAAGACGATGCGCTCGTTGAGCAGCCGGGAGAAGAGGTCGTACTCGCGCTCGCCGCGGGCGGTGCGCTGGATCACGGTGGGCACGAGGGGCATGGCGCTGGAGGCTAGGGGGTGGGGCCCCGGGCGCCGCTAGCGTCCCCGCGGTGGTCCCCGCCCTCGAGCTCCGCGGCCTGACGAAGCGCTACGACGACGGCCTGCTCGCCCTCGACGGCCTCGACCTCGTCGTCTGCGACGGCGCCTTCTTCGGCCTCCTGGGCCCGAACGGCGCGGGCAAGACGACGCTCATCAGCGCGGTGTGCGACCTCCTGCGGGTCACCTCCGGCGAGGTGCGCGTGTTCGGCGCCCCGCACACCGACTCGCGCGCGCGGCGCGACATCGGCCTCGCCGAGCAGGACGTCAACCTCGACCGCTTCCTCGACGTGGAGGAGACGCTCCTCTACCACGGGGGCTACTACGGGATGGACCGTGCGCACGCCCGTGCCCGCGCGCGGGAGATGATGGACGTCTTCGACCTGCGCGCGAAGGCGGGGGTGCGCGCGCCGAAGCTGTCGGGCGGCATGCGCCGGCGGCTGCTGCTCGCCCGCGCGCTCATGCACGAGCCGCGCCTGGTCATCCTCGACGAGCCCACCGCGGGGGTCGACTTCGAGCTGCGCCTCGACCTGTGGAGCTACATCCGCCGCCTGCACGACATGGGCACGACGATCCTCCTCACCACGCACTACCTGGAGGAGGCCGAGGAGCTGTGCGAGGACATCGCGCTCATCCGGGGCGGGCGCCTCCTCGCGCGCGACAGCGCCGACGGGCTGCGCAGCGCGTTCGGCGCCGGCTCGCTGGCCGACGCCTACGTCCGCGCCATGGGCGGGGCCGCGTGAGCGTCGTCGCCCCCGCCCGGGCGTTCGCGCCGCGCCGCGGTCTTGCCGCGCTGGCCACCCGCGAGGTCCACCGGGTGCTCAAGCTGTGGACGCAGACCGTCGCGGCCCCCGTCCTCTCCTCGTTCCTGTTCATCCTCGTGTTCGGGCTGTCGCTCGGCGGGCGCATCCGGGCCATCGAGGGGACGCCCTACGAGGCGTTCATCGTCCCTGGCCTCATCGCCATGGCGATGGTCCAGGCGGCCTACATGAACAACGCCTCGTCGGTGTTCCAGGCGCGGTTCGACCGCTACCTCAACGACATCCTCGCCTCGCCCATGCGCCCCTGGGAGGTCTGCGTCGGGCTGTCGCTCGGCGGCGCGGTGCGCGCGGTCATGATCGGCGTGACGCTCCTGGCCCTGGCCCTGCCCGTGACCGGAGTGCCCGTGCGCGAGCCGCTCGTCCTGCTCGTCGCCACGGTCCTCGTGCTCCTGGCCTTCTGCTCGCTCGGGGTGGTCGTGGGGGTCTACGCCGAGTCGTGGGACCTCACGGGGTTCGTGAACAACATCGTGATCCTCCCGCTGACCTTCCTCGGCGGCGTCTTCTACTCCGTGGAGCTGCTGCCCTCGCCCTGGGAGGAGCTCTCGCACCTCAACCCGATCTTCTACCTCGTGCAGGCGGTGCGCTACGGCTTCCTGGGCACGAGCGACGTGTCCGTCGTGCTCGCCCTCGCCGTCCTGGCGGCGATGGCCGCCACGCTCACCGCGTGGAGCGGGAGGCTCTTCGCCACCGGCCGACGCCTGAAGCCCTAGCGGGAGGAGCGCCGGGGCCGGCCGCAGGCCGGCGGGCGCGGTTACAGAGAGGCGTCGAGCCACTCGCGGGCGGAGAGGTCGCGCGGGGCACGCTCTCCGGCCGCGAGCTCCCGGCGCATCTCGCCCAGCAGGCCCGTCCGCTCGGCGATGACGTCGTGCTGGTGGATCGTCTCGAGGTTCTCCTGGCGGGCGGAGACGAAGTGCTCGTCGCCCAGGTGGCCGAGCTCGTCCACGACGCCCCGGACCATCTCCCGCACGCAGTCCTCCACGAAGCGCGGCCGGCGGTGCGCCTTCTCGACCACCGCGGCCTCATCGGAGCGCTTCATGAGCTCGTAGACCTCGGAGGACATCGCGCCCTCGACGATGGCCAGCAGCCTCGTCGCATCGATGTCCGCGTCGCTGGACTCGGGCAGGCCGATGTGGAGGGTGCCGATCCCGCGCTGGTTGTGGGTGGCCACGGGGACCGCCTCGAAGATGCGCTCGATCTCGACCTCGGTGAAGCCGTCGCCCTCCAGCCGGTCGCGGGCGCGCCCGGCGACGAGCTCCTGCGCGCAGGGGCAGGCCGTCATCCCCTGGGCGGCGACCCCGATGAGGCGCCGGGTGCCGGCGGCCGACGCGGCGGCCGATCCGAACAGCGTGTAGATCTCCTGGGTGGGGATGCCGGAGACGGGCGCGGGCTTGTTCTCGGGGTAGCGCGCCGCGATGGTGACCTCCGCCCGGCGGGCCCCCTGGCGCTCGCGCACGCGCTCGGCGATGCGCACCGCGAGCTCCTCGGCACGGAAGGCCGACTCTCCGATCACGACCTCGCCGATCGCCTCGTTCACGGTCTCGTCGAAGCGGGACATGTGCGCGCCCTTCTGGCTCGCGCCGAGGTCGACGACGCACCCCAGCCGCGCGGAGAACAGACGCTCGTGCCCACCCTGGTGCAGGCGCACGATCTTCTCCACGCCGGTGACGCCGACCCGGGAGAGGCCGAGGCCGATGACCGGGCGGCGGGCCTGGACGTCAGGGGAGCGCAGTTCGGTGACCATGTTCAGAGGCTACCGCTGGACGAACGGATGTCTTCCTGGCGCGTCAACCGTGTGGTATCACTCCGCACGAGCTGACCAACTGCCCCGATGGGGGGACGAGCCAGGGTCGGCCCCGAAGCGGTGGACACCGCGGCAGTCCAAGGAACAAGGGGCGACCAGGAGGGTTCCCCGTGACGTCGATCCAGGACGGAATTCAGGGGGGCTGAGCCATCGAGGCTGACGTGCTGCTTGCGGACGAGGCACCGATCCACGAGCTGGAGGAGCTGCGCCCGCTCATCCTCGAAGCCCAGGAGCGTGGCTTCCTGACCTTCGAGCAGATCGAGCGTGCGCTCGAGGAGGTCGAGGTCACGAAGGAGCAGCTGCGCGAGCTGCACGCGTACCTCACGGGCGAGGGCATCGACGTCGTCGGGGCCGACGGCCGCGCGGCGACGTCGGAAGCGGCGCGGGTCGAGGCCGCGGCCGAGGCGCGCAAGGCCAACCAGGCGGGGGCGCCGGTGCTGCCCCGCAGGCCGGAGATCGACCTCACCGTCGAGCCGAGCCTCGACTCGCTGCGGCTCTACCTGCGGTCCATCGGCCGCGTGCCGCTGCTCACCGCCGAGCAGGAGGTCTCGCTCGCCCGGCGCATCGAGCGCGGCGACATGGACGCCAAGCAGCACATGGTCGAGGCGAACCTGCGGCTCGTGGTGTCGATCGCCAAGGGCTACCTCGGGCGCGGCCTCACCTTCCTCGACCTCATCCAGGAGGGCTCGCTGGGGCTCATCCGCGCCGTGGAGAAGTTCGACTACCGGCGCGGCTACAAGTTCTCGACCTACGCGACCTGGTGGATCCGGCAGGCCGTGACGCGGGCCATCGCGGACAAGGGGCGCACGATCCGCATCCCGGTCCACATGGTCGAGAAGCTCAACAAGGTGGTCCACGTCGAGCGCCAGCTCGTCCAGGCCCTCGGTCGCGAGCCCACGCCCGAGGAGATCGCGTTCGAGCTCGAGTCGACCCCCCGCGAGGTGCGGGACATCCTGCGCATGAGCCAGCAGCCCGTGAGCCTCGAGAAGCCGGTGGGCGACGAGGAGGAGTCCGAGCTCGGCGACTTCGTCGAGGACCAGACCGCGGAGTCGCCGTTCGAGCTCGCGTCGGAGACCCTGCGCCGGGAGAACGTCGGCCGCGCCCTCGCCGCGCTGCCCCAGCGCGAGCGCGAGGTCATCGAGCTGCGCTTCGGCCTGACCGGCGGGCGTCCGAAGACGCTCGAGGAGGTCGGGCGGGCGTTCAACGTCACCCGCGAGCGCATCCGGCAGATCGAGAACCACACGCTCAAGAAGCTCGAGTCGCTGCCCGAGGCGCAGCGGCTCCGCGACGCGACGTAGGTCGCGGGGGAGGGGGCCGGCGTGCCTGCCGGCCCCCTCCACTTCGCCCGACCTCCCGTCAGGACCGGAGCAGCACGTCGGCCGGGGGCGAACCGTGTCCCGGGTCGACGTGTGCAAGGGGTCACCGGATCCTGCTCGCCGGTCCCGAGCGCCCGGCGTACGAGGTGAGGAGGCGAGCCTCTATCCTGCTGACCCTCCAGGCGGGGTTCCCGAGCGGTCAAAGGGATCAGACTGTAAATCTGACGGCTCAGCCTTCGCAGGTTCGAATCCTGCCCCCGCCACTGCGCCCGGGTCGGCCTGGCTCGACCCCCGCCAACGCGCGCGCCTTCGAGTGGCGCGCCCGAAGCACATCTTCGTGATTCGTCCGCTGGAGGCGTGGTACCTTGCTCGTCGAGTCGCCTTCGGACGACTTCCCGCCGACGGCCGCTCCTCCTCCTGCGGCCCGAGGTGCTCGTGCAGCTCCCATCCCCCTCCTCCTCGGGAGCTGACCTCAGCGGCGAGTCGGGCCTCCCCCGGCCCGGCTCGTCGCACCTCCTACCGGCGTTCGCGTGGGTCGAGCGCGTCCTGCAGCGCGCGGCGCGTCGACCAGAACGCGAGCTCGTCCCACGGCAGCTCGGGCGGTGCGAACGCGCAGACCTCCGTGGCCTCGTCGCCCGGCCGGGGCTGGGCGCTCGTCGACGCCGCGAAGACGACGAGCACGACCCGGTCGTCGCCGCGCGAGTAGACGCCGACGAGCGGCCCGAGCTCGATGTCGACCTCCATCTCCTCGCGCACCTCGCGCACCGCGGCGTCCTCGACCGACTCGCCGAGGTCGACGAACCCGCCGGGGAATGTCCACAGGCCGGCGCCCGGCTCGAAGGCCCGGCGCAGCAGCCAGATGCGGCCCGTCGCGTCGCGCGGGATCGCGCAGGCCACCGGCTTTGGGTTGTAGAACGCGCGGTACCCGCAGGCCGGGCAGGCGAGCGAGCGCGGGAAGTCGACCTCGACCGGGGACGCGCAGCGCGGGCAGAAGCGTGCCTCCTCCAGCGCGGGGTTGATGCTCGCCACGACGCTGGACGCTACCCTGCGCCCCTCGCCCTCTTAGCTCAGCCGGTAGAGCACTTCCATGGTAAGGAAGGGGTCGGGGGTTCGAGTCCCCCAGAGGGCTCCTCACCCGAAAGACCCGCTCCGGCGGGCCTTTCGCCTTCCCGGCCCGAGGCAGATGGAGCGGGCCTGCGCGCGCTACGCGCACAAAGCGCGCACACCAACGCCAAGCGAGACCCGTGTTGCGCACGTTCCTAGGCTCCGACGCTCGGGGATCTCCTCCTCCCCTGAGCGATCTGAATGCCAGCCCGGCGCGCAAGAAGACCTTTTGAGGGTCAGGCGGCGTTCGTCGTGGCTGCAAGCTGTTCGCGCGCGATGCGGATCGCCTCTTCGGCGCTCGTCCGCTGGGCGCGGTCGTAGCCGTCGAACACGCGCGCGTAGTGCCGGTCGCTGGTGGCCACGCTGTGGCCGGCTTGCCGACTGACCTCCACGATCGTCTGGCCCTCCCAGATGAGGAGACTCACGAACGAGCCGCGAAGGTCGTACGGCACCGCGTCGGCCAGACCCGCGGCCTTTGCAGCAGGCTGGAAGACTCGGCGGCGCCAGTTGCGGTAGTCCGTGTCCCGCCACGGCGCCCCGTCCGGTCGCGGGAAGAGGAGCCCGCGCCCGATGCCGACAGCGAGCCGGTACTCGCGGAGGTCCTGCGCGAGCGCGGCGAGGAGCCGCACGAAGCGGTGGCGACGGGTCTTTGTGTACGGCCGCAGGCTGCCGTCCGCCACGGCTCCGTGGATGAACAGGCTGCGGTCGGAGATGTCCTCGACTGCGAGGGCCAGGGCTTCCTGTGGGCGAAGGCCCGCGTACGCGAGCACACTGACCAGCGCGCGGTCGCGTGTTGTCGGCAGCTGGTGTCGTAGCAGCTCCACCGTGGCCGGCGGGATCGGCGTGACCTGCCGAGCGGGAGCCTGCCGGGGCTTGCGCACCCTGGCCACCGGGTTCGTGTCGGTGTGGCCCTTGAGGACGGCAAACGCCATGATGCCCTGCAGCATCGCGAGCGCCTTCACGATCGTCGGGTCTCCGACGCCTCGCCGATGGAGGCGATGTCGGAGGTCCAGTACGACGTCGGGGGTGATCGCGCGGAGCTCGTAGCCGGCCAAGCGGGGATGCAAGTGTTTCGCCCAAACCTGCGCGTAGGTTCGCCGGGTGCTCGGCTCTAGGTCGACGAGAGCGTGCTGCTCCCACCAGTCCTCCACGAACTCGCCGAGCGTGACGCCCGGCGCAAGCTCCCGAGCAACCGGAAGGCCGAGCTGCGCTTGGCGACGCCGCCAGGTGCGGAACCGGTCTCGATCAACCTTGCGGTCGAACGTGCGCTGGCGCTGCACGCCGCCCTCACGCCAGCGGTCGATCCATTTGCCATTGGCCTTCCTGCCGTCGCTCATGGGGCGCCTCGTCGCAGCTCGATCTCGTGTAGGCGCCCGAGACTTCCTGCTGTCGTAGGCGCGCGCTCGTCAGCGACTGCAGGATGCAACGGACTAGCTCTCGGCCGAGAGCTGCGCTCAGCCCGCCGGGAAGGCTTCCCGTGCCGCCACTGGTCGAGCGCGGCGGCTTCGATGAGCACCCTGCGGACGCCTGTGGGACGGTGCGCCGGGAGTCGTTCTGCGGCAATCGCGCGACGGATGGTCTTCACGCTCACGCCGGCGCGCTGAGCCGCCTCTCGGACGGAGAGCGCGCTGGTCACGTTGGCTGCGGACGTTGGACGGCGTCAGTCATCTCAAGCCAGTTCCTCGGGGAGCTCCTGGCGATTCGGTTCCTGGACCAGAACGAAGCTCGGGCGTTCGAGCCGTCCGCGCTGGACGTCGGCAGGACGTGCATCTACTCGGCGGCATGTAGCAGAAGATATACCGCACAAGGCGGCCTGAAGTCCAGCTACGGCATCAGATGTACTGATCCGAACCGGACTGCGTGCCGGCCAGTCGCGGTTCGCGGCCTCTAGATGACTGATTCCGCGAGGGTTAGGTGGTGTAGGCGGCGAGGGAGCGGCTTGGGCGGCCGAGTCGGTGGTTGAGGGCGACGGCCGCGGCCAGGGCGAGGAAGCGTTGACAGAGGCGGACTCTGAGGCCGTGCAGGGTGCGGGCCCCGTGGCGTTCGAGGCCGAGGAGGTCTTTGCAGGTCCAGAAGATCGACTCGATCCGCTGGCGGACCGGGGCCAGGTGGGGGCCGCGGTGGGGTTCGTCGGTGCGCGCGGGTCGGATGAGGTGGGCTTCGAGCGCGGCGACGGTGGCCGCGAAGTGCCGACTGACGTAGCCCTTGTCACCCAGGACGATCTCGCCGCCGGCGCGGGAACAGCGGGCCAGCAGATCGACGGCCACGTCGCGTTCGTCGCGCTTGGGGGACGTGAGCGCCAGCGCGCGGGGCGTTCCGTCGAGCGCGAACAGACCGTGCAAGCGGAAGCCCCAGAAGTAGCGGCTGTGGCTGCGGCAGTAGCCGTAGTCAGCGGCGTCCGCGAGCTGCGAGCGGCGCGTGGTCTCCACCGAGCGCGCGCACTCCACCGGCGTGGAGTCGACCAACAGGACGTTGTCGTCCCAGCCCGGGCTGTGGCGCGCGAACTCCGCGATCAGCGCCTCAATCACGTCGGCCAGGCGCGCGCGGCGCTTGAAAAACCCCGGCTGCTGCGGCAGCCGGGGGAACAAGTGCCCCAGCCGACGGGCCGCGACGGCCAGAAACCGCCGATCGGAGGCGATCCCCAGCAGCG
>JALYMR010000113.1 GCA_030773615.1 Actinomycetota bacterium | reverse complement strand
ACGAGGTGGAGCAGCTGGAGGAGCGGGCGCTCACCGACGATTCGGACGAGTACCTCACCGCCCTGCTCGCCATGAAGCAGTACGCCTTCGCGCCCGGGCGGCTCGCCGACCAGCAGCGCAACGTGCTCGTCGCGTTCCTGCGCCCGGGCTTCCCCTTCGAGGTCCGCGAGCGGATGTCGACCTACTTCCGGGAGCTGGCCGAGCGACACGCATCGCTCGTCGCCAGCTTCACCGAGGCCCAGGGGGCGATCAACGCGGCGTTCGACATCTACGTCTCGCAGGTCTCGCACCGCACGAACCGGACCGTGACGACCCTCACCGCGCTCTCCGGCCTGCTGCTGCCGGCCACGCTGCTGCTCACCCTCGTGGGCACCCAGGCCCAGGTCGAGAGCGTCTACGGCGGGGCCGTGGCCTGGGCGCTGGTGGCCGTGGTCGCGGCCGTCGTGCTGGTCGCGACGTGGGCCTTCGTGCGGCGCGGGTGGCTCACGCTCCCCGCGCCGCGGCTTCGCAGCTAGGGCGCATTCGGCGCCGGGTCCTCGTTGCCGCGCTCGTCGGGCGGCGGGTCGCCCTCGCCCTCGAACTCGACGTCGGTGTCCAGCGGGGGCGCGTCGTCGTACAGCATCTCGGGGTCGTCGGGGGGGTTGGCGGCCTGTGCCTCGCCGAGGCTTGCGTCGCCACCGCCCACGCGGCTCGCGTCGGTCATGGAACCGCCGTACCCGGGTAGGTCGGCGGCCATGAGCAAGCACAGCGTGGGGATGGTGCTCCTGACCCGGGGGGAGCGTGCGGACCGGGCCCTCGACACGCTGGCCGCGGCCCTCCCGGACGGCGAGGTGGCCGACCCCGACGACGACGGCACCTTCGAGGTCCACGTCGACGCCGACGACCAGGAAGGGGCGCTCGAGCAGGTCTGGAACGCGCTGGCGGCCGCCGGCGCGGACGACCACATCGCGTTCGCCGAGCACCCGAGCCTGCCCGAGCACTGGCGCCACCGCGCGCAGGCGCCGGGCGGCGGCGTCGGCTAGCCCGTCGTCGCCTCGAAGCGGTTCTCACCCGGGATCCGCCGCACGGAGCCCCAGCCGAAGCGCGTCCACACGACGAGCAGCGCCGCGCCGAGCAGCGAGCCGAGGGCGTCCGCGATGAGATCGCCCACCGTGTCCTCGTTGTCCTCGGAGAGGTTCGACCCCAGGAGCAGGTCCGAGGACCACTCCACGATCTCCCACAGGGCGCCGACGGCGAGCCCCAGCGCGAAGGTCACCACGGCGATGGCCGCGTACCGCCGCACGCCGTGGCTCGGCGCCCGGGGGTCGGGCAGCACCTCCACGCGCGCGAGCGCGAGGTAGGCGACGGGCGCGCTGAGCGCCGGCACCCAGAAGTGGACGACACGGTCGTACCACCCGTAGCGGTCGTAGAGCCCGAGCGCCTCCCCCCAGCCCGTGAACACGAGCGCCAGGACGAAGGCGAGGTCGTAGGCCCGGGGCAGGTTGACGAGGCGGGCGACCACGACCGCCACCGCGGCCACGGCGAGGTTCGCCACCCCCTTCACGTCGCCCGAGAAGGCGAAGACGACGGCGCCGACGAGGAAGGTCAGCCGCAGGAGGTCGATGGGGTCGCGGATCACGCGCCCCCAATCGCCGAGGAGGAACCGGCGCATGAGCGCATTGTCCACGGGCTGAGCCCGGGCGGGCGGGGTACAGGAGGTTTCATGGCCTCCCTGCGCGGCGAGCTCCTCGTCGCCGCCCCCGCGCTCGTCGACCCGAACTTCCGCCGGACCGTCGTGCTCGTCACGGAGCACTCGGAGGAGGGCGCGATGGGGCTCGTGCTCAACCGGGCCACGGAGGCGAGCGTGGAGGAGGCGGCCCCGGAGCTCGCGACGCTCGTCGAGGGCGAGGCGGTCGTCCACGTCGGCGGGCCCGTCCAGCCCCACGCCGTCGTCGTGCTCGCGGAGTTCGACGACCCCGCCGCGGCCGCCCACCTCGTCCTCGACGACGTCGGCTTCGTGCCCGCCGGGGCCGACCTCGAGGCGCTGGGCACCACGACGCGCCGCGCCCGGGTGTTCGCGGGCTACGCCGGGTGGGGCGCGGGCCAGCTCGAGTCCGAGCTCGACGACGAGGGATGGATCCGGGCGCCGGCGCGCGTCGACGACCTGTTCGCCCCCGACCCCGACGAGCTGTGGGCCGCGGTGCTTAAGCGCAAGGGCGGGCGCTTCGCGCTCCTGGCGCGCATGCCCCTCGACCCCTCGCTGAACTAGGAGGCTGTCGAAGAATGGGTCGGGCTCGCGGCTGCGTCGTGGGCGAGCCAGTTCAGGCAAGCATCGATAACGGCGAACAAGCGGCGGGCGGCGCCATGGCGGTCGCCGCGGCTGGCGCTGAAAGCGACCTCGGGGCGGCTGAAAAGCCGCTTGAGGTTGACCGCGGTCGCCGCGAGGAGCAGCTGGACCTGCAACTTCGCGGTGCCGCGGCATCTCGCCCGGTGCAGGGCGTGCTGGAGCTTCAATTCGGAGATCGCGCCCTCGCCGTGGGTTATGCGGTCGATCGTCGCCGTGACGCCCGGCGGGCTCTTGCACCGAGCGCGGGCGGCCTGCGCCGGCGCCCGGGCGAGCATGTGCTGCTGGGGCGGGATAAACGCGGTCACCTGCTTGGCCTCAAGCGCCCGGTAGACGCCGTCTGACGCGTAGCCCTGATCGGCGCACAGCTCGGCGACCCGGTGGCGCGCCCACCGCGCCCGATCGACGATCGCCGGCAGGCTGTCGGCCTCATGCCCGGTCGCCCGCTCGGCCTGGACGGCGACGATCACCCGCGCCT
>JALYMR010000112.1 GCA_030773615.1 Actinomycetota bacterium | reverse complement strand
GGCCGCGGGGTGGAGCGCCGGGTGGCCACGACGGTGGCCAGGACCACGCGCTCGCCCGCCGCGCGCAGGCGCTCGACGTCCTCGAGGATCTCCTTCGCGGCGCTGCGACGGTACCAGCGGGCCCTCTGCGAGAGTCCGCCTCCGTGCCCGCCGCCCAGCGCCTCGACCTGCGCGCCGCCCGCGCGGCGGCGCTGCGCGCGCAGGGCCTCGACGGGCCGCTCCCCCGGCGGCGCGCGGGCCGCGACGACGTGCTCGCCGTCGCCCGCCGGCTCGGGTGCCTGCAGCTCGATCCCACGAGCGTCGTGGCCCGCTCGCAGCTGCTCGTCCTCCTCGCCCGCCTGGGCCCCTTCGACCCCGGGCTCGTCGACGAGCTGGCCTACGGCGAGCGCGCCCTGTTCGAGTACTGGGCCCACGAGGCGTCCCTCGTCTGCACGGCCGACCTGCCCGTCCACGCCTGGTGGATGGCCGTGTGGCCCGAGCCCGCGCCCTCGCCCTGGCGGCGCCGCTGGGCGGCCTGGCTCGAGGCCCACGACGACCTGCGCCGGGAGGTGCTCTCCACGCTGGCCGAGCGCGGGCCGCTCCCGGTGCGCGAGCTCGGCGGCGGACGGCGCACGACCTGGACGGAGGAGCGCGGCGACGAGCGCGACCACGGGCGCATGGTCGACCTGCTCTGGCTGCGGGGGGAGGTGCTCGTGCGCCGGCGCGCGGGCGGCCAGCGCCTGTGGGACCTCGCCGAGCGCTGCCTGCCGCCCGACGCGCCCCGTGAGCGGCTCGACGCGCGGGAGGCGACCCGACGCGCGGCCCTGCGCGCGGTCGCCGCCCTCGGCGTGGCCCGCGCCGGCCACGTCCGCGCCCACTTCACCCGCGGGCGCTACGTCGACCTCGAGGCGGTCCTGCGCGAGCTCGGCGCCGAGGGCGCGCTCGTGCCCGTGCGGGTGGAGGGCACGCGGGGCGACTGGTGGGCGCGGGCCGAGGGCGCCGACGCCCTCGGGCAGGACGGCGCCGGGCCGCGCAGCGTCCTCCTGTCGCCCTTCGACAACCTCATCTGCGACCGCGAGCGCACGGAGCAGCTCTTCGGCTTCCGCCACCGGCTCGAGATCTACCTGCCGCGGGCGCGGCGCCGGTGGGGGTTCTTCGTCCTGCCCTTCCTGCACGAGGGGGCGCTCGTGGCCCGAGCGGACCTCGCCGTGGACCGCGCCCGCGACCGCCTGGTCGCCCACGCCGTGCACGCCGAGCCCGAGGCGGAGCGCCGGGTGGGGCCGGCCCGGGCCCTGCGGCGCGAGCTCGAGCGCCTCGCGGCCTGGCGCGGCGTGGGCGAGGTCGAGGTCGAGGGGGCGCCCGACCGGTGGCGGTCGGTCCTGCGGGGCGACGGGTAGGGCGGCGGCCGTGGCGCCCACATTCGACCTCCAGGCCCACTCCGTGCACTCCGACGGCACCCTGCCGGCCGCGCTCGTGGTTCGGGCGGCGCGCCAGGCGGGGGTCGAGCTGCTGGCGCTCACCGACCACGACACGGTCGCCGGGGTGCCCGAGGCGCTCGAGGCGGCGCGGACCGAGGGCATCCGCGTGCTGCCCGCCGCCGAGCTCTCCGCCGTCGACGGCGAGCACGAGGAGCTCCACGTCCTGGGCTACGGGCTGCGCCACGCCGACGCGACCCTGCGCGACGTCCTCGAGGACCTGCGCGCCGACCGCGAGCGGCGCGTGCTGCAGATGGCCGAGCGGCTGCGCCAGGCGGGCCTCGCGCTCGACGCGGGCGAGCTCGACGCGCGGCGCGCCCGCGGCGAGCCCCTCGGCCGCCCCCACCTCGCCCGCGCCGTGCTCGAGCACCCCGCGAACGCGGCGCGCCTGGCCGCGGAGGGCGTCGCCGGGCCGCGCGAGCTGTTCCCCCGCTACCTCGTGCCGGGGACGGCGACCTACGTCCCCCGCTCCCGGCCCACGGTCGCCGACGCGATCGGGCTCATCCACGACGCGGGAGGCCTCGCGGTGTGGGCCCACCCGTTCTGGGACCTCGACGCGGGCGAGGAGGTGGAGCGCACCCTGCGGCGCTTCGCCGCGCTGGGCCTCGACGGCGTCGAGGCGTTCTACCCGACCCACGGGCCGGTGCAGGTCGCGCTCCTCGACGACCTCGCCCGCGAGCTCGGCCTGCTCACCACGGGTTCCTCGGACTTCCACGGCCCCGAGCACGGGACCTTCGCCGGCTTTCGGACCTTCGCCCTGCACGGCCTCCGTCCCCGTCTAGGGTCACTGGCGTGAGCTACGAGCTCCCTCACCTGGCCACCCTCGAGTCCGAGGCGATCCACGTGTTCCGCGAGGTCGCCGCCGAGCTCGAGCGGCCCGTGCTGCTGTTCAGCGGGGGCAAGGACTCCATCGTGCTCCTGCGCCTGGCCGAGAAGGCGTTCCGCCCCGGCCGCTTCCCGTTCCCCCTCCTGCACGTCGACACGGGCCACAACTTCCCCGAGGTCACCGCCTTCCGCGACCGGCGCGTGGCCGAGCTCGGCGAGCGCCTGCTCGTCGCCTCCGTGCAGAAGGCGATCGACGAGGGCCGGGTGACGGAGGAGACGGGCCCCCGAGCCTCGCGCAACCGCCTGCAGACGCGCGTGCTGCTCGACGCGATCGCCGAGGGCGGCTTCGACGCCGCGTTCGGCGGGGCGCGGCGCGACGAGGAGCGCTCGCGGGCGAAGGAGCGCATCCTCTCCTTCCGCGACGACCTCGGCGGGTGGGACCCGCGCAACCAGCGCCCGGAGGTGTGGAACCTCTACAACGGGCGCATCCGGAGGGGAGAGCACGTGCGCGTGTTCCCCATCTCGAACTGGACGGAGCTCGACGTGTGGCGGTACATCGCCCAGGAGAGCCTCGAGCTCCCGCCGATCTACTTCGCCCACGAGCGCGAGGTGTTCCGCCGCGACGGCATGCTCTACGCGACCGGGCCCCACGCCGAGCTGCTGCCCGGCGAGGAGCCGTTCCGCGCCTCCGTGCGCTACCGAACGGTCGGCGACATGAGCTGCACGGGGGCGGTCGCGTCGAGCGCGCGCACCCTGGGGCGGGTGGTCGACGAGATCGCCGTCACCCGGGTCACCGAGCGCGGCGAGACGCGGGCCGACGACCGCGTCTCGGAGGCCGCGATGGAGGACCGCAAGCGGGAGGGCTACTTCTGACCGAGCTCCTGCGCTTCGCGACCGCCGGGTCGGTCGACGACGGCAAGTCGACCCTCATCGGCCGCCTGCTGCA
>JALYMR010000111.1 GCA_030773615.1 Actinomycetota bacterium | reverse complement strand
GGGCGCCGGGGCGCCGGCCCGCCGGGCCACCCTGAAGGTGCCCATCCCGCACAGGGCCGAGCCGGCGAGGAGCCCGCCGAGGGCGACGGGTCGGAAGGCGGCCGGCCCCTCGCCGCCGCCCAGACGGCGCACGAGGGCGGGCATGAGCACGCGGCGGTGAAAGGGGGGCGCGCCGGGCTCGCCGCGGGCCATCGCCTCGTACGCCGCGCCGTCGCCGAACGCGCGGGGCAGCGCCGGGGCGCGCCGGGCGGCGAGCAGCGCGACGCCAGCCAGCCCTCCGGCGGTCGAGGTCACGGCGGCCAGCCCGAGGTCGGCGTCGCGGCGGTGCATCGCCCGGGAACCTAGTCCGGGCCGGGCGCCGGGCTAGCGTCGGAGCATGACCGCGACGACCTTCTCCCTGGGCCGCGAGGCGGGCGGCGACGGGCGCTTCGAGCGTCAGGCGTCGCGCTTCCGCAACCGCGTCGAGCCCGGCGGCGCTCACCCGCCCGAGGCGGGGCGCTACCACCTCTACGTCTCCTTCGCCTGCCCCTGGGCGCACCGGACGATCATCGGGCGGCGCCTCAAGGGCCTCGAGGAGGCGATCTCGCTCTCCGAGGTCGACCCCATCCGCGACGAGCGGGGCTGGGCGTTCACCGGCGGCCGGTACACGGACCCCGTCAACGGCTTCCGCTTCCTGTCCGAGGCCTACCGGGCGACGGACCCGGACTTCGACGGGCGGGTCAGCGTGCCAGTGCTGTGGGACAAGGCCGCCGGGCGGATCGTCAACAACGAGTCGGCCGACGTCCTGCGCATGCTCGACAGCGCGTGGGGCGAGCTCGCCGAGGACCGCGTGCAGCTGTACCCCGAGCCCCTGCGCGACGAGATCGACGCGTGGAACGAGCGGGTGTACGCGACGGTGAACAACGGCGTGTACCGGACGGGGTTCGCCACGACGCAGGCGGCCTACGACGACGCCTTCGAGGCGCTCTTCGCCACCCTGGACGAGCTCGAGGGGCACCTGGCCACCCGGCGCTTCCTCGTCGGCCCGGCCCCCACGGAGGCCGACTGGCGGCTGTTCACGACGCTCGTGCGCTTCGACGCCGTCTACGTCAGCCACTTCAAGTGCAACCGCCAGCGACTGGTCGACTTCCCCAACCTGTGGGGCTTCGTGCGGGACCTCCACGCCACGCCGGGGGTGGGCGAGACGGTGCAGCTCGACGAGATCAAGCGCCACTACTACGGCACCCACCCCATGCTCAACCCGTCGGGCATCGTGCCCCGAGGCCCGCGCATCGACTTCCGGGCCCCGCATGACCGGGCGCGCTTGGGGTAGGTGGCGGGCGTCCACCACCGAGGAGGCACGATGGCAAGCCAGGAAGTCTCGCCGCAGCAGATCCAGGTCCGCGAGGTGACGCACTACCAGTTCAGCTGGACGCAGGGCGCCGGCTTCACCCTCCAGCTCATCCTCGACCAGGGCGCCGAGGAGCGCGTCATCGCCCCGAGCACCGAGGAGATCGACGTGCTCCAGGACCTCTTCCAGTCGGAGGAGCGCGTCTTCTTCGACATGAACCGCAACGTCCTCATGTTCGGGGTCCAGGGCGCGAGCTAGCCCGGCTGCGCGACCCGGCGGCGCTCCCCTGCCTCATGCGGGAGCCCGCCGGCGGAGCGCCGGGAGGGGAGCGGAGAGGGAGGGATTCGAACCCTCGGACGAGGTTGACCCCCGTCACGCGATTTCCAGTCGCGCCCGTTCAGCCGCTCCGGCACCTCTCCGAGCAGCGCGCCCAGGCTACAGCTGCCAGCGCCCGCCCCGCAGGACGGGCACCCGCTCGCCTCCCGCGGTGAGCCCGGTGACCTCCACCTCGGGCCCGCCGATCATGAAGTCGACGTGGATGGCCGAGCGGTTGAGGCGCTCCTGGTCGGCCTCGCCGGCGGTGAACGCGTAGGCCGAGCCGAGCGCGATGTGCGAAGCGGCGTTCTCGTCGAGCAGCGTGTCGTAGAACACGGTGTCGAGCGGGCCGATCCGCCCCTCGCCGTCCACGAGGGCGACCTCGCCGAGCCGCGCCGCGCCGTCGTCGCGGCGCGTGTACGCGGCGAGCAGCTCGCCGCCCGCGTCCGCGCGGACGTCGACCGCGCGGCCGGCCTCGAAGCGCACGCGCAGGCCCTCGATGATCGAGCCGCCGAGCACGAGCGGCTTCGTGGCGCGCACCTCGCCGTCCACGCGCTCGGGGTCCGGGGCGCTGAAGATCTCCTCGCTCGGCAGGTTCGGCATGTGCACGATGGCGCCCACGGTCTCGAAGCGCGCGGCCATCCACCGCGAGGTGGGCAGCAGCCCGACGCGCAGGTCCGTGCCCGGGCCCTCGAAGTGCAGGGCGTCGAAGGCCCGGCCGGTCACCCGCTCGGCGGCGCCCACGAGCACGTCCGCGCGCGCCCGCCAGGCGGCCTGCGGGTCGTCCTCGTCGAGCCGGCACACGTGGAGGACCTGCTCCCACAGGCGCGCCAGGGCCTCCCCCGGCGCGAGGCCGGGGTGCACGAGGCCCGCCCACGCCGGATTGGGGCAGGGCGAGGCGGTCCAGTTCGTCGTGCGCTCGTTGACGACCTGGGCGGTCTCCTTGAGGAAGGGGAGCTGGTCGCGACCGGCGCGCTCGGGGTCGACGTCATCGAGGACGCCGGGGGCCACGGGGCCTGTGAGCCCGACCCGCGCAGCGCGCTCGGCGCCCAGGGCGAGCACGCGCTCCCCGTACCAGGGGGGCACGTAGTCGAGCGTCTCGGGGTCGGCGTGGAGGATCCGCGCGCGCTTGACGTGCAGGTCGAACGTGGCGACGTCGACGAACCGCGCCCCCGCCCGGTACGCCGCGGTGGCCACCGCGCGGGTGAGCTCCTCCTTGCCCGGCTCCGTGCCCACTGCGACGACCTGCCCGGGCTGGACGTTGGCCCCGAAGCGGACGATGAGCTCGGCGTAGCGCTCGATGGTCTGCGCGTCCATCCCGCTAGCGCTCTGCCTCGACCTGCTCGCGCAGCTTGTCGGCGAGGTACGCCGCCTTGTCGGCGCGGCGCTCGGCGGCGCGCTCCTCGGTGGGGAGCTCGGCCTCGCGGGCGTGCTCGCGCTCCCGGCGCGCGCGGGCGAGCTCCTCCTCGCGCAGCGCCTCGCTCGTCGGGGTCCGCTCCATGCCGCGCAGGCTACGCGCCCGGGCACGGGCAGGCGAAGACGGGGCGCCGGGGGCCTTACGGATCGCGGACATCGAGGGTCGAGGGCGCACGGGGACGCCCGCCTGGGCTAGAAGGGACGCATGGGGCAGCGGGTGGGCTCGGTCTGGTTCGCGGTCGCCGACGAGCGCCCCGGCGACGCCTGGGCGGCGGCTCAGGCCGACGGGGCGGGAGGCGCTCCGGCGGTGTGGCTCGCGGTCTGGCGCGGTGAGGAGCGCCCGCGGACGGGCGCCGTCCGGGCCGCCGCGGCGCTGTTCGACCCGGCCGGCGCGCCCGCCGAGGCGTCGCTCACGCTCGCGTCCGGCCTCGCGGTCCTCTTCGACGACCTCGCCGTGCAGCGCGCGCGCCAGCTCGTCCTCGAGGACCCGCGCCTCGCCCTGACGACGACGTTCAGCGCGAGCCCGTCGCACTTCGGCGGCAGCCTCGTCGCCGCCCGCGGACCGCAGGCCGCGGCCGTGCTGCGCGACGACCCGTTCGCCCGCGTCCTGCACCCGAGGCGCCTGACCGTGGGGGCGGGCCTGATCGGCCACGGGCCCGCTCCCGCCGGTCCCGTCACCGAGCGCTACGGCGGTGCGCCGTGGCCCGTCGACCGCTTCTGACACCGTTGCCGCCCCCGACCAGGAGGTCCACGAGGTGCCCGAGGTGCCCGAGGAGCGCTTCGACGTCGTCGTCATCGGTGCCGGCCCGGCCGGCGAGCACCTCGCCGGCCGGCTCGCCGCGGGCGGGCTGCACGTCGCCGTCGTCGAGCGCGAGCTGCTCGGCGGCGAGTGCTCGTACTGGGCGTGCATGCCCTCGAAGGCCCTGCTG
>JALYMR010000110.1 GCA_030773615.1 Actinomycetota bacterium | reverse complement strand
GCAAGCGCTCGTCGCGGCTACCGCGATCAACCTCAAGCGGCTGCTCGGCCGCCCAGAGGCCGCCGGCAACACGGCCGACGGCAACCAACGGCGCGCCGCGCGCACGATCGCCACGTTCGTCGCGCGCTGCACGCACTGGTGACCTGGCCGGCCACCAGCGCGACAGCACTTCTTTGACGCCCTCCTAGCGCCCGGCGGCGGGCCCCCCCGTTGCTATCCTCGCCCGCCCTCCGACCGCGTCAGGACCCATGCCCAAGGACGTCATCCTCACCGCCGAAGGCCTCGAGAAGCTCAAGGAGGAGCTCAACTACCTCCAGAACGACAAGCGCCGCGAGGTCGCCGAGCGCATCAAGGAGGCGCGCGAGTTCGGGGACATCTCCGAGAACTCGGAGTATGACGACGCGAAGAACGAGCAGGCGATGCTCGAGCAGCGGATCGCCCAGGTCGAGGAGCGCCTGCGCTCGGCGACGGTCATCGCCGCGGAGGACGTCTCCACGGACGTCGTGCAGGTCGGCTCGGTCGTCCAGGTGACCGACGAGGGCTCGGGCAAGGAGCAGCAGTTCACCATCGTCGGCTCGGCCGAGGCCCAGCCCAGCCAGGGGCGGCTGTCGAACGAGTCGCCGGTGGGCCGCGCGCTGCTCGGCCGCAAGCGCGACGAATCGGTCGAGGTGCCGCTGCCCCGCGGCGGCACCCGCAGGCTCAAGGTCACGAAGATCGACGTCGGGCTGTAGGGCCGCGGGTGGCCGACGAGCTGCTCGCCGCCCGGCGGGAGAAGCTCGAGCGCCTGCGCGCGGAGGGCGTCGACCCGTTCCCCCACGCCTTCGGCGGGGTCGAGCCCATCGCCGCCGTCCGGGCCGCGCACGAGGGCCTGGCGCCCGGCGAGGAGACGCAGGCCCGCCACCGGGTGGCCGGGCGGCTCGCCGCCCGGCGCGGCCAGGGCGGGATGGCCTTCCTCGACCTCGTCGACCGCACGGGCCGGCTGCAGGTCCAGGCCCGCGCCGACGTGCTGGGCGAGGAGGCCCACGCGCGGCTGCTCGGGCTCGACCTCGGCGACCTCCTCGGCGTGGACGGGGTCGCCTTTCGCAGCCGGCGGGGCGAGCTGTCGCTGCGCGCCGAGGCGTCCACGCTCCTGGCCAAGTCGCTGCGCCCGCCGCCCGAGAAGTTCCACGGCCTCACCGACGTGGAGACCCGCTACCGCCAGCGCGAGCTCGACCTCGTCGCCAACGAGGAAACCCGCGAGCTGTTCCTCGCCCGCGCGCGGGTGATCGCCGCCGTGCGGCGCTACCTCGACGAGGAGGGGTTCGTCGAGGTGGAGACGCCGGTGCTCCAGCCCGTGTACGGCGGAGCGCTGGCGCGGCCGTTCACGACGCGCTTCCACGCGCTCGACCGCACGATGTACCTGCGGATCGCCACGGAGCTCTACCTCAAGCGCTGCATCGTCGGCGGGCTCGAGCGCGTCTACGAGCTCGGCAAGGACTTCCGCAACGAGGGGCTCTCGCCGAGGCACAACCCCGAGTTCACGATGGTCGAGTGGTACGAGGCCTACGCGGACTACCTCGACGAGGCCCGACGGGTGGAGGCCCTCGTGGCCGCGGCGGCCGCCGCCGCGCCCTACCGGGGCGAGCGCGACTTCACCCGCCCGTGGCGGCGGGTGACCCTGCGCGACGCGATCCACGAGCACACGGGCATCGACGTGCTGGCCGACCGCGGCGACCGCGAGGCCCTCGCCGGGCGCATCGGCGACCGCCTGCCCACCGCGGAGCGCACCTGGCCGCAGCTCGTCGACGACCTGCTCTCGACGTTCGTGGAGCCGACGCTCGTCGAGCCGACCTTCGTCCTCGACTACCCCGTCGAGCTGTCGCCCTTCGCGAAGGCCCACCGCAGCGAGCCCGGCCTCGTCGAGCGCTTCGAGGGCTACGTCGAGGGCATGGAGCTCACGAACGCCTTCACGGAGCTCAACGACCCCGACGACCAGCGCGCGCGCTTCGCCGCCCAGGCCCGCTACGCGGAGGCGGGCGACGAGGAGGCCCAGCCCCACGACGAGGCGTTCCTGCGCGCGCTCGAGCACGGCATGCCCCCCACGGGCGGCGTGGGGGTGGGGATCGACCGCCTGGTCATGGTCCTCACCGGGCGCACGACGATCCGCGAGGTCGTGCTCTTCCCGGCGCTGCGCGACTGAGCGCCCTCCCGCCCGCGACGAGGAGCGTCGACCCTTCGGCCAGCCCGACTGGCGCGGGCACGTCCGGGGCGCGATGCTGCGCGCATGCGCGGCCTCGCCGCCCTCCCGATCCTCCTGCTCGCCCTCCTGCCGGCGGCGGCCCGCGGCGCCGGACCCCCCGACCTGCGGGTCGTCGCGACGGAAGGGGGCGACGTCGTCCGCTCCGGGGGGGCTCGTGCTGCCCGAGGGGCTGCACCTCGCGGTCACCGGCGCGCCGCTCGAGCTCGAGGCCCGGCGCGCCCACGACGGGCGGATCGTCGTCGCCCAGCGGGTGGACGGCGCCCTGCGACCCACCGCGGCGCGCAGCGCCACGTTCCCGCTCGGGATCGCCGACGCCGTGCGGGTGCGCCTGCTGCGCGCCGACGGCTCCGTGGCCCACGAGGAGCGCCGGCACCTGTGCCCGAACGGCGCCGTCGAGCCGCGGCGCTTCGACCCGGCGACGGGACGACTGGGCCGGCCCGCGTCCGGCGGGATGCCCTGGTCGTGCGGCTACCTGCTCTCCCGCTCGGCGGTGTGGGGGCTCGGGGCCGACCGCGCGGCGACGCTGGTCACGGTGGCCGGCGCCGCGGGTCGCGCCCCCGCGCTGCCCGCCGGGCCCTACACGCTCGAGGTGACCGTCGACCCCGACGGGCTGCTCCTCGACGCCGACCGCGCGAACGACACGGCCGCCGTCCCCGTCCGCCTGCGGCGCGAGG
>JALYMR010000109.1 GCA_030773615.1 Actinomycetota bacterium | reverse complement strand
TGCGCACAACCTGGACGATCAGCAGCCCGACGAAGGTGAAGATGATGGCCAGGATCCCGCCGAGCACGTTGGGGGCGGGGATCGGCAGGTCGAGCAGCGAGTAGATGAACCCGGTGACCAGGCCGACCACCCCCGCGAGGATCTCGGTGCGGCCCACGTAGACGTACTGCATCAGCCTCTCCTTCCGGGTCCCGGGAGCGCGGGGCGCAGGCCGGCCATGGGATCCGCCGCTCCCACGATCGTCGAACCGTATGCCCAGCCGGACGTCGCCGCAAGGCCGACGACGGCGACCGCGCCCGCGGCTAGCCTCGCCTCGTGCCCGAGCTCCCCGAGGTCGAGACCATCCGCCGTCAGCTCGCCCCGGTCGTCGAGGGGCGCGTTCTCGAGCGCCTGGACGTGCTCGACGAGCGCTGGTGCCGGCCCTTGTCCCCCGACGGCCTCGCGGCGGCCGTGCAGGGGCGGCGGGTCGAGCGCCTGGTTCGCCGGGGCAAGTACCTCATGTGGGAGCTCGAGGGGGAGGCGTTCCTGCTCGTGCACCTGCGCATGACCGGCACCCTGCTCTGGGAGCCGCCCGAGGAGCACCCGCCGCACGCCCGGGTCCGCTTCGCGCTGGCCGGCGGGGGACGGCTCGTCTTCTGCGACCCGCGGCGCTTCGGCACCGGCGAGCTCGCGCTCGGCACCGACGCGCGCGACGCGTTCCTCGCCGCGCGGCTCGGGGTCGAGCCCCTCGGCCCGGAGTTCACCGCCGAGCGACTGCGCGCCCTGGCCCGCGGCCGGCGCGCACCGGTCAAGGCGTTCCTGCTCGACCAGACGAAGCTCGCGGGGGTGGGCAACATCTATGCCGACGAGGCCCTCTTCCGGGCCCGCATCCACCCCCTGCGCCCGGTGGGCAGCCTGCGCGGCCCTCAGCTCGCGGCCCTGCGCGACGCGGTCGTCGCCGCCCTGGAGGCGGGGATCGCCGCCGGCGGGGCGACGATCGACGACTTCCGCCACGCCGACGGCGTGCGCGGCGCCTTCCAGGACGAGATGCTCGTCCACACCCGCGCCGGGCAGCCCTGCCCGGCTTGCGGGCAGGGCGTCGTGAAGTTCGTCGCCGCCGGGAGGGGGACCTACGCCTGCGAGCGCTGCCAGCGGCCGCCGGCTAGGCGGCGGGCTCGAGAAGCTCGCGCAGCCGGCCGGAGCGGTCGGCCTCCGCGGTCTCCTGGAAGCCGCCGAGCGGCTGACCGTCGATGAGGACCTGCGGGAAGGTCATCATCCCCGTCTTGCGCGACAGCTCGGCGCGGCCCTCGGGGTTGCGGCCCAGGTCGATCTCCCGGTACGCGACGCCACGAGCGTCGAGCAGCGCCTTGACCCGAGTGCAGTACGGGCACAACGGGGTGGTGTAGACGGTGACGTCCTTCATGCTTCACAGAATGTAGTGGCGTGCCGGACGAGCCGACCATCACGAGGTCGCGGTCCGTGAAGGCCGAGGCGGTCGTGCTGCGCTCGCTGCGCTACGGCGAGGCCGACCGCATCCTGCACCTCTACACGCCCCACCACGGGCGCCTGGGCGCCATCGCGAAGGGCGTGCGCCGCGCGCGCAGCCGCTTCGGCGGCCGGCTCGAGCCGCTCAACCGCGTCGCGCTCGTGCTCCACCGCGGCCGGGGCGAGCTGCTCACGGTGACGGGCGCGGACACGATCGCCGCCCACCCCCGGCTGCGCGAGGACGGCCGGGCGCTGGACGCCGCCGGGCGCGCGTGCGACGCCGTCGCGCGCCTGTTCGCCGACGGGGAGCCCCACCCGCCCGTCTTCCACCTGCTCTGCAACGAGCTCGCCCTGCTCGACGCGGAGCCCGCGCGCGCCACCCGGGCCAACCAGCTCGCCTTCCGCCTGAAGCTGCTCGTGGCCGCCGGCCTGGCCCCCCAGCTCTCCTCCTGCGCGACGTGCGGGGCGCCGGACGAGCTCGTCGGCTTCTCCGGCCCGGCGGGCGGGGTCGTGTGCGCCGCCTGCCAGGGCGGCAGCCTCCCGCTCGGCGAGGCGGCCCACGCGTTCATGACCGGCG
>JALYMR010000108.1 GCA_030773615.1 Actinomycetota bacterium | reverse complement strand
CGCCCACGAGCACGCCGACGACGGCGCCCGTCGTGTTGAACCGGCGCCAGCTCAGGGCGAGCAGCAGGGCCGGGAAGTTCGCGCTGGCGGCGACCGCGAAGGCCAGGCCGACCATGAACGACACGTTCAAGCCCGAGCCGCCGATGATGGCCACGATGATCGCGATGATGCCGATGCTCACCGCGGCGAGCCGGGCCACCCAGACCTCCTCGGCCTCCGAGTCGCGGCCCTGGCGCACGATGTTCGACCAGATGTCGTGCGCGACGGCGCCCGAGGCGGAGAGCACGAGCCCGGCGACCACGGCGAGGATCGTGGCGAAGGCCACGGCGGCGATGACTGCGAGGAACAGGTCGCCGCCGAAGGTCCCCGCGCCCCCGCCGAGCTCCTGGGCGAGGTTCGGCGCGGCGAGGTTGCCGCCCTTGCCCGCCGCCTCCACGCCACCCTGGCCCAGGATGGCCCGGGCGCCGAAGCCGATGAAGGTGGTCAGGATGTAGAAGAGGCCGATGATGACCACGGCGTAGCCCACGGAGCTGCGGGCGGCCTTCGCGTCGGGCACGGTGAAGAAGCGCATGAGGATGTGCGGGAGCCCCGCGGTGCCGAGCACGAGCGCCAGGCCGAGCGACACCGTGTCGAGCGGGGTGTCGAGGAAGGTGCCCGGCGCGAGCGAGAACGTGCTCCCCGCTCCGCCGCCCTGCCGCTCGGCCGCCGTGAACAGCTCGATCGGGTTGAAGCCCACCTCGGCGAGCACGAAGACGGACATGACGACGATGCCGATCATGAGCAGGACGGCCTTGATGATCTGCACCCACGTCGTGGCGAGCATGCCGCCGAAGACGACGTAGCAGAGCATGAACAGCCCGGTGATGATGACCGCCGGCGTGAACGAGATGCCGACGAGCGCCTGGATGAGGACGCCGGCGCCGACCATCTGGGCGATGAGGTAGAAGGCCACGACGGCGAGCGTGCCGAGCGCGGCGGCCGCCCGGGCGGGGCGCTCGTTCAGGCGGAAGGAGAGGACGTCGGCGATGGTGTACTTGCCCGCGTTGCGCATCCGCTCGGCGAGCAGGAAGAGCACCGTGAGGAAGGCGACGAGGAAGCCGACGGAGTAGAGGAAGCCGTCGAAGCCGTAGATGAAGATGAGCCCGGCGATGCCCAGGAAGGACGCGGCGGAGAGGTAGTCGCCGGCGATGGCGAGCCCGTTCTGCGGCGCGGTGATCGCGCGCCCCGCGGCGAAGAACCCCTCGGAGCCGGTGACCCGCTTCGACGCCCAGAAGGTGATGACCAGGGTGATGGCGAGGACGATGCTCGCGATGGCCAGCGCGGTCACGTTGACCGCCGCGACCACACTCATCGCGACACCTCGCGCGCGGCCACGGCGCCCTGCTCGGCCCCCGTCGGCGACCGGTCGAAGCGCGCGTCGTCGTCCCTCGGGGTGCCGATCGCCTCGAGTGCCCTGCCCGCGGCCCGCTTGGCGAGCGGGTCGTACGTGCTCTCCGCCCGGCGGATGTACGCGAAGGCGAGGACCCAGACCATCACGAACTGCGTGAGCGCGAGCAGGTAGCCGACCGTGAGGCCGCCCGTGATGCGCTCGCCCATGAAGTCCCGCGCGTAGCCGGCGAGCAGGATGAAGGCGAGGAACCAGGCCAGGAAGAACACGGTCGCCGGGACGACGAAGCTGCGCCGCTTCTTCACGAGCTCCTGGAACTCAGGCGAGTGCTCGGCCCGCTCCCAGTCGACGTTCGCGTGCTCGGGCGGCAGGTGGCCCTGCGTGCCCTCGGTACCCCCGGTGACGGTCATGCCCTCTCCTCCGGAAACGGTGACGTCCAGGCATGATTGCGCTTCGTGACGCCTGTCGCCAGGAGGGTCAGCTGCGGTGGCGCCGATCGCGACGGCGCCCGGCGGCCCGAGCGCCGGTGGGGCCGCGCTCGTCGGCGGCCGGGGTGGGCTCGGCGTCCTCGTCATCGGGCGGCGCCGGCGTCGACGCCGCGAACCGCCCCTCGCGCAGCTCCTGGCGGGTGGGCCAGGGCTCGGCGCGACCGGTGCTCCAGGCCCGCGGCACGACGCGGGGCAGCCGCTGGAGGATGAGCAGGCCGAGGGCCACGAGCCAGAACCCCCGGATGAAGGCGAACTGGTCGAAGGGCACGACCCAGAGCAGGCCCACGATCACGCCGAGGATGCCGAGGAAGCGGGTGAGCAGCCCGACCCTCATCGCGGCGAGCGCGATGAGGGAGATCGCCACCGCGAGCACGATCCGCCCGATGCCGCTCAGGAGCTGCCCCGCCCCCGGGAAGCCGCCGCTCACCGTCTCGCGCACGAGACCCGCCGTCGGGTTGCGGACGTCGGCGAGGCCCGCGGCCTCCACGGCGAGCGCGATGTGGAACACGACGAAGCCGACCCCGGTGAGCACGGTGCCCGCCACGAGGGCGTAGAGCAGGAGGGGCCGCTGGTCCGGGTTGCGGGCCCGCAGCGCGCGGAAGAGGTGGGCCAGGGCGGGGAGGATGGCCAGCACCCCGACGCCCAGGAGCGTCCCGCCCAGCGCGAGGGGCAGCGCCTGCTCGCCGAACGCGAGCCCCTGGTCGACGGTGAGGCCGGGCCCCGACGGGCGACCTGTCTGCACCCGGTTGCGCAGCGCGTCGGCGAGGCTGATGAGGCGGTCCTCGTCGTTCGGCGTGCCCCGGAAGACGAGCGTCGTGACGAGCGTCCCGACGAAGACGAGCAGCCCGGCCGCGACGGCGGCCGCGCCGGCGCGCGGGCGCTCGCGCGCCTCGACGGCGAGCGTCTCCTCGGGGGTCGCGGCCATGGCTGCACTCTACGGGCGCAGGCGGCGCGGTCAGGCGGCGAGCAGGGCGGCGGTCGCGGCGAGGACGTCGTCGTCCGTGCGCCGC
>JALYMR010000107.1 GCA_030773615.1 Actinomycetota bacterium | reverse complement strand
GAGCTGCGGGGCGCCGCTGCACTGCTGGCCGCGGGCGCGCACGATGACCTTCGCGCTGCTCTCGGCGACCGAGACGGAGCGCGAGCCCGAGCCGTTGGACCAGATCTTGAGCGCCTTGCCGCCCGAGGCGGCCGACTCGCTGACGACCTGGCCGGCGTTCGAGGGGCTCAGCGCGAGCGTCTCGCCCTGCACGGCGGCGGTGTCGGCGTGCGCCACGCCGGGGACGAGTGCGAGCGCGGTGGTGGCGGTCGCCAGGGCGACGGCACGGCGACGTCTGGCCTCGACGGCGCGAGGACCGGTGATACGGGGCACAGCACCCTCCGGGTCGGTGTTGACCGCAGCCCGTCACCAACCCGTGGTTGCGTCGGCGGCCCGGCTGGCTCGGGGAGCCCCGTGGCTTTGCGTCCCGCCCTCGCGAGCGGTTTGCCTTTGGCGACTGCTGCTCTTGCGTTGTCCTGGCGGCCGCTGACCGACCGTCTGCTCACCTTGTCGGCACCCCAGGGCGTCCGTGGGCCTCAGATCGAACACGTGTCCGAGGTCCTGGCCCGGGTCGGGCCCCACCGCCCTCATCCCGTCCCCATACGGGATCCCCACCCTCCTCGGGGGGTCGCGGCCTCCCGCCTACCCTGTGCTGCAGGCCGCCCGAGCGGAGCTCGTGGCGGGGTCGCGGAGGCCGGTGCGTGCGCCGCCCGCCGTCTGACAGGATTCAGGGCTGATGAGCGTACGCCAGGGAAGACGACGCCTCGCATGGCTCGCGGTCGCGGTGCTCGCCATCGCCGCCGCGGGCGTCGTCGCGCTGCTCGTGGCTGGCCGCGGGAGCCAGAGCGCCGCGCGCGTGCCGCTCGAGGGGGAGACGCTGGCGCTGGAGGCCGGCCACGGCCGGGCGGTCGACGACCCCTCGGCCCGTCGCGGACGGGCGCTGCGCCTGTTCGGCAACGACAGCGCCGAGCGCGTGGCGGAGCTCCCGCAGGCGCGGGGGCTCGTCGTCCGCGCCCAGGGGGAGCAGTGCGAGGGCTCGCCGCGCCTCGTCGTCGCCCTCGACGACCGGCGCGTCCTCGCCGCGCCCGTGACGACGTCAGCCTGGCGGGAGTACCACGCGCCCGTGGACGTCGACGCGGGGCGCCACCGGGTGACGGTGGCGTTCGCCGACGACCACTCCGAGGGCGACTGCGATCGCAACCTCGTCGTGGACTGGCTGGCCTTCACGGGCGAGCGCCCCGCCGCCCGGCCCGAGGCGAGCGCGGACGCGCCGGCCCTGGAGACCACCCGCGCCGCCCGCCGCCTGCTCCGGGCGGACTTCACCGACGGGCTGCGCGAGTACCCCCACAAGATCCACCCCGAGCGCATCCGGGTGGTCGACGACCCCGTCCTCGGCCCCGCCCGGCGCGTGCTGCGCTTCGAGGTGCACGAGGGCGACACCGGCCCCACGGAGAACCCGCGCGCGCAGCTCGAGACCCCCCACGACTTCGACGAGGGTGAGGACCGGTTCTCCGGCTTCTCGCTGCTCTTCCCCGAGAGCTTCCCGACCGAGCTGCCCGAGCAGGCGTGGGTCACCCTCGGCGAGCAGGCCTACGGCCCGAACTACGACGGGGCGGGCGGGACGTCGCTGCGCGTGCAGAACGCGCTCGACGGCAGCGGGGCGGAGCTGCGCTGGCAGCGCAACGACGCCTACGACTGGGACATCCCGTGGCGGGGGCCGAAGATCGAGGACATCAGGGGCCGCTGGGTCGACGTCGTCCAACGCATCAAGCTCCACCGCGACCCCGAGATCGGCTTCGTCGAGCTCTGGATGAACACGGGGTCGGGCTGGCGCCGGCAGCAGCTCGACGGCCAGGAGCGGCTCTACATGTCCACGTACGACGACGCGAACGGCGGGGGCGCGAACAACTCCCGGCTGTCGCTGTATTACCGCCAGGACATCCCCGGCCCGCTCACCCTGTTCCACGGGCACCACAGCATCGCCACGGCGGGCGAGGGCGCGTTCGAGGCCGTCGCCCCCCGCTCCTACGGCCGCTGAGCGGCGACGGCGCGCGGGCGCCGCACGAGCCACCGCAGGCGTCTGCCCATGGGGATCATCTCGAGGTCCTCGTCCTCGAGCGTGCGCAGGGCGACGGTCAGCGCCACGTAGACGCCCGCCCCGAGCAGGATGACGACCGGGAGCGGCAGCGACCGGGCGGCGAGGACGGTGGCCACGAGCCCGGCCGAGGCGACGAGGGCCTTGAGGACGCGCGGGCCGGCGGTGAAGGGCATCCCCTGCGAGCGCAGGAGCGTCGTGGCCAGGACGAGGTTCATGACGACGGAGACGAGCATCGTCGTCGCGGCGCCGGTGATGCCGTACGCCGGGATGAGCACGAAGTT
>JALYMR010000106.1 GCA_030773615.1 Actinomycetota bacterium | reverse complement strand
GCCGTTTCGCTAGCCGTTTCGCCAGAGCCTCCTAGGGGGCGCGCCGGGCGCGGGGGTCAGCAGCCGTCGGGGCCGCAGGTCGCGCCGGCGGCCACCACCGGCACGGGGGCCGGCGCGGGACGCGCCTGGCGCAGCAGCTCGCCGAGCAGCTCGGCGGGCTGCGCCCCGGCGGCGCCGACCCTGCGGTCCACGACGAAGAAGGGGACCGCGGTGATCCCGAGCGCCGTCCCGGTCCGCTCGTCCTCGCGGACCTCGGCCGCGAAGCGGTCGGTGGCCAGGAGGTCGCGGACCTCGTCGCGGGGCAGGCCGACCTCGACGCCGAGGCGCTCGAGCACGGCCGCGTCGCCGATGAGCTCGCCCTCGGTGAGGTACGCGCGCAGCAGGCGCTCCTTGAGCGCGTCCTGCACGTCGTGGACGTCCGCCAGGTGCAGGAGCCGGTGGGCGTCGAAGGTGCTGCCGCCGCGCGCGCGGTCGAAGCGGAAGTCGAGCCCCTCGGCCGCGGCGACCTCGGTCATCGAGGCCTGCATGACCAGCGCCTGCTCGCGGCTCGTGCCGTACTTCTCGGCGAGGTGGGTCGCGCCGTCCTCGGCGCGCTCGCGCGGGGCGTGCGGGTCGAGCTCGAAGCTGCGCCAGGTCACCCGGACCTCGTCGCGGTGCTCGAAGCCGGCGAGCGCGGCCTCGAACCGACGCTTGCCCACGTAGCACCAGGGGCAGGCGATGTCGGACCAGATCTCCACGTGCATGCGGGTCACGCTAGCGGCGCCACCGCCCGCAGGACCGCGGTGACGACCGCGGCGACGGCGACGGCGAGGACGATCGAGCCGCCGCGCCAGAGCACCAGGCCGGCGACCCCCACGCCGGCCGTGTCGGCCCCCAGCGCGAGCCGCTCGCCGTCGGCGAGCGCCGAGACGCACACGAGCGCGGCGAGCAGCGCGGGGGCCAGCAGCCCGACGACCTCCAGGAGCCAGCGGGGCAGCGTGCGGCCGCCCAGGGCGACGGGGCCGGCGGCCTTGATGACGATGGTCACCGCCGCGCACAGGCCGATGAGCGCCCACGTCGTGCCCGCGCTCACGGCCTGGCCGCCCTCGCGCGCAGGCCGGCGAGCACGGCCAGGCTGGCCGCGAGGACGGGGAGCCCGGGAGGCACCAGGGGGACGAGCGCGAGCGCGATGGCCGCGCCGAGGGCCGCCACGCGGCGGGCCCGCGGCCGGCGCAGCTCGACGAGCAGGAGGGCGAGGAAGAAGGTGGGGAAGACCGCGTCCAGGCCGAGGCGCTCGGGGTCGCCCAGGACGGCGCCGCCCAGCGCGCCGGCGGCCGTCCCCGCCACCCAGGTCACGTACTGCACGGCCGACGCGCCGAAGAGGAACCAGCGGTCGAAGCTCCCGTCCTCGCGCAGCGCCATGGCCCAGGACGAGTCCACGACGGGCTGGCCCTGCGCGGCCCGCTTCAGGGCGCCGCCGGGCAGGGAGGCGGCGAGCGCGATGCCCATGGGCAGGAAGCGCGAGTTCATGAGCGCAGCCGCCACGACGGCGGCGCCGAGCCCGCCCCCGGCGGCGAGGATGGAGACCGCGGCGAACTGCGCCGAGCCCGCGAACACGATCGCCGACATCGCGATGGCCGCGAGGGCGGTGAAGCCGGTGTCGCGGGCGAGGACCCCGAAGGACAGCGAGACGAGGAAGCCCGCGACGGCGAAGGGCAGGCCGGCGCGCAGCCCGGCCCGCCACGACGCGCGCCGGGACGCGGCGGCCTGCGTCACGGGCGCCCCGACCGGGCCCGCGCCCCTAGGCCGCGAAGCGGCGCTGGCTGCGCGCCCGGGCCTTCGCCGCCTCGGCCTCGCGGTCCTTGGGCGGGGCCGTCGTCGTCAGCTCGGCGAGGAGCTCGCGTGAGGCGTGGGCGACCGTCTCCACGGCGCGCGCGAACGCCGCCTCGTTGGCCTTCGAGGGCGTCGCCGAGCCGCTGATCTTGCGCACGTACTGCAGCGCCGCGGCGTGCACCTCGTCCTCGGAGGCGGGGGGCTCGAAGTTGTGGAGCTGGCGGATGTTCCGGCACATGGGGCAAGCGTACGCCCGGCCGGCGCGCACCGGCCCGTCCCCGGCGCGATACTGGCGGGGTGACCGACCGCAACGTCCTCGGCGGGGCCCTCGAGCCGTGCGGCACCGAGCCGCTCACCGGCTTCTACCGGGACGGGTGCTGCTCCACGGGGCCCGAGGACCGGGGGAGCCACACGATCTGCGCCGTGGTCACGG